>NZ_JBYTAE010000098.1:0-22972 GCF_058787875.1 Hydrogenophaga sp. FW305-3-2-15-A-LB1
CCCACTGGACGGCGGTGCACGGCGACCTGAGCGACCCCGCCGCCTGCGCCGCGCTCGAAGCCTCGGCCCGCGCGCTGGGGCAACCCGTCGTCATCGACAACCGCGCGGGCGCGGCCGGCATCATCGGCGCCGACGTGGCGTCCAAGAGCCCGGCCGATGGCTACACCCTGTTCATGACGGTCAACTCCATCATGGGCATCAACCCCAACGTCTACGCCAAGCTGCCCTACGACACCTTCCGCGACTTCGCCCCCGTGACCCAGGTGGCGCTGGTGCCCTATGTGCTCATCACCGGCCCCAACCAGCCCTTCAAGACCCTGCAGGATCTGCTGGCCCAGGCCAAGGCGAAACCCGGTGGCGTGGAGTACGGCTCGCTGGGCGTGGGCTCGGGCCCGCACGTGGTGATGGAGATGATGAACAACATGGCGCAGGTGAGCATGGTCCACATCCCCTACAAGGGCAGCCCGCTGCCCGACGTGATGGCGGGCCAGGTGCCGCTGGCGTTCGAGCCGGCCACTACGGCCGTGCCGCTGGTGCGCTCGGGCAAGGTGCGCGCGCTGGCTGTCACCAGCCCCAAGCGGAGTTCGGCTTTGCCCGAGGTGCCCGCCGTGAGCGAGGTCCTGCCGGGCTACGACGGCGATGGCTGGCAGGGCTTCTACGTGCCCGCGGGCACGCCCAAGGACATCATCGGCCGCCTCAACACCGAGCTCGTGAAGATCCTGCACACGCCCGATGTGCAGAAGAAGCTCGAAGGCCTGGGGCTCGTGGCCATGGGCACCTCGGTGGAGGCGTTCGCCAAGGTCTCGCGCGCCGAATACGACAAGTGGGGCAAGATCGCCAAGGCCAACAACATCCGCGTGGAGTGAGGCCGCCCGGCCGGCCGGCTCAGTCGTCGCCGGTGGCCAGCAGCGAGCGCCAGATCAGCGCGCCCAGCGCGGCGCCCACGATCGGCGCGACCCAGAACAGCCAGAGCTGGTCCAGTGCGATGGCCGGGCCGAACAGCGCCGGGCCGGTGCTGCGCGCCGGGTTGACCGAGGTGTTGGTCACCGGGATCGAGATCAGGTGGATCAAGGTCAGGCACAGGCCGATGGCCAAGCCGCCGAAGCCGGCGGCCGCGCGTTTCGCGGTGGCGCCGAGGATGACGAGCAGGAACACGGCGGTGAGCACGACCTCGGTGATCAGCGCCGCCGTGAGGCCGTAGCCGCCGGGCGAATGCTGGCCATAGCCGTTGGTCGCGAAGCCGCCCACACTGGCGCCCGGCTTGCCCGTGGCGATGAGGTACAGCACGCCGGCCGCGGCCACGGCGCCCAGCACCTGGGCGATCACATAACCGGGCAGCTCGGCCGCGCGGAAGCGGCCCCCGAGCGCCAGGCCCACCGAGACCGCCGGATTGAAGTGGCCGCCGGAGATGGGCCCGAAGGCGTAGGCGCCGGTCAGCACCGTGAGGCCGAAAGCCAGCGAGACGCCGGTGAAGCCGATGCCGAGCTGCGGAAAGGCCGCCGCCAGCACCGCGCTGCCGCAGCCGCCCAAGGTCAGCCAGAAGGTCCCCAGAAATTCGGCAGACCACTTCTTCAGATTGCTGTGTTCCATGCTGTCTCCAAGTCGGGTTGTTCGGCCTGTTGCCACAGGGCGTGGGCGGATTCTAGGTCGACTCCGACGGGCGCACGCACGGCCGCGCCGCCCCAAAGAAAAAGCCCGCCATGGATTTCATGGCGGGCTTTCAGCGTTTGTTGGTGCCGGAGAGATGAATCGAACACCCGACCTTCTCATTACGAATGAGCTGCTCTACCGACTGAGCTACACCGGCAACGCCTAAGATTATAGCCCGATGTGGATCAGGCTTCCCGGTGGTAGGCGGTGACGCGCTCGACCTCGTTCTTCGAGCCCAGGATCACGCTGACGCGCTCATGCAGCTTGCCGGGCACGATGTCCAGGATGCGCTCGCGGCCGTTGGTGGCGGCGCCGCCGGCCTGTTCGATCAGCCAGCTCATGGGGTTGGCCTCGTACATCAGGCGCAGCTTGCCGGGCTTGTTCGGTTCGCGCTTGTCCCAGGGGTACATGAAGATGCCGCCGCGCGTGAGGATGCGGTGCACGTCGGCCACCATGCTGGCGATCCAGCGCATGTTGAAGTCCTTGCCGCGCGGGCCTTCCTGGCCGGCCAGGCATTCGTCCACGTAGCGCTTCACCGGGGCGTCCCAGTGGCGCATGTTGCTCATGTTGATCGCGAATTCCTTGGTGTCGGCCGGGATCTTCACGTTTTCCTGGGTCAGCACGAAGGAGCCCTGCTCGCGGTCGAGGGTGAACATGGCCACGCCGTCGCCCACGGTGAGCACCAGCGTGGTCTGCGGGCCGTACACGCAGTAGCCGGCGGCCACCTGGTGGGCGCCGCTCTGCAGGAAGTCCTGTTCGCTCACGCCGGCGCTGCCGTCGGGCTTCCTGAGCACGCTGAAGATGGTGCCGATGCTGACGTTCACGTCGATGTTGCTGGAGCCGTCCAGGGGATCGAACAGCAGCAGGTACTCGCCCTGCGGGTAGCGGTTGGGCACCACGTAGATGCTGTCCATTTCCTCGCTGGCCATGGCCGCGAGGTGGCCGCCCCATTCGTTGGCCTCGATCAGCACCTCGTTGGCGATGATGTCCAGCTTCTTCTGGACCTCGCCTTGCACGTTCTCGGTGGTCGCCGCGCCGAGCACGCCGCCGAGGTCGCCCTTGTTCACGGCCTGGCTGATGCTCTTGCAGGCGCGCGCCACCACTTCGAGCAGCAGGCGCAGCTGGGAGGGAATCAGGCCGTCGACGCGCTGTTGTTCGACGAGGTAGCGGGTGAGGGAAATGCGTTGGGTCATGTCGGTTTTCCGTTTCAGTCGGCGAGGGCGCGGGTGACGACCTCGCGCACGTCGTTGCTCAGGTCGGGCTTGGCGGCCACGCGGGCGATGGCTTCGCGCGCCGCGCCGCGGTAGGGCTCGGCGAGTTTTTTCCAGCGGTCGAGCGCGCGCGCCAGGCGGGCGGCGACCTGCGGGTTGAAGGCGTCGAGTTCGACCACGCGCTCGCTCCAGAACAGGTAGCCCGCCGCGTCGGCGCGGTGGAAGGCGCCCGGGTTGGCGCTGCAGTAGCTGAAGATCACGCTGCGCGCGCGGTTGGGGTTCTTGAGGTTGAAGTCCGGGTGCGCCATGAGCTTGCGCACCGCCGGCAGCACGTTGCCCGCGCGGTCGGGCGCACCGGCCTGCAGGGCGAACCACTTGTCGAGCACCAGGGCCTCGTCGCGGAACAGGGCGTGGAAGCGGGCCAGCGCGTCGCGGGCGAGCGCGTGTTCGCTCACCACCAGGGCCGACAGCGCGTTGAAGCGGTCGGTCATGTTGCCGGCGTCCTTGAAGTGCTGGTAGGCCTTGCCCGGCCAGACGGCGTCGCCTTGGTGGCGCGCGGCCAGGCACAACATGGTGAGCGACAGGCCCGCGAGCGCGCGGCGGCCGGTGCTCACCGGGTCGGGGTGGTAGGCGCCGTTGTCCTTGTGGTTCTCGAAGGCCCAGGCCCAGTCGTCCTGCAGGGCGGTGGCGAGCTGTTCGCGCATGGCTTCGCGCACCGCGTGCACGCGCTGCGGGTCCACCTCGGCCAGTTGTTCGGCGATGTAGGTTTCGCTCGGCAGCGTGAGCACCAGTTCCTTGAAGGCGGCGTCCAGGTGCTGGTGGCGCAGCACATCGCGCATGGCGCCGAGGAAGGCGCCGTCCAGCGGCGCATCGAGGGTGGGGCCTTCGGCCAGGATGGCCATGAGCGCGCGGCGCAGGGCTAGGCGCTGGCCGGCTTCCCAGCGGTTGAACGGGTCGGGGTCGGCCGCGAGCAGGGTGAGCAGCTGCGCGTCGGTGTAGTGGCATTCCAGCACCACAGGCGCCGAGAAGCCGCGCAGCAGCGAGGGCACGGGCGCGCTGTCGAGGTTCACGAAGGTGAAGGTCTCGCTGGCCTGGGTGAGCACGAAGGTGCGGCTGCCGGCCTCGGGCTGCGTCCAGTGCGCCAGTTGCAGCGGCAACTGCTGGCCTTCGGGGCTGAGCAGGCCGAGCGAGACCGGGATCACGAACGGCTCCTTGGCGGCCTGGCCCGGCGTGGGCATGCAGCTTTGCGACAGCGTGAGCGTGTAGCTGCGCGCGGCGGCGTCGTACACGCCTTCGGCGCGCACGTGTGGCGTGCCGGCCTGGCTGTACCAGCGCTTGAACTGCGGCAGCAGGCGGTGCAGGTCGCTCTCGGGGTTGGCGTCGGCGATGGCCTGGGCGAAGTCGTCGCAGGTGACGGCCTGGCCGTCGTGCCGCTCGAAGTACAGCTTCATGCCCCTGGCGAAGCCTTCGCGGCCGACCAGGGTCTGCATCATGCGCACCACCTCGGCGCCTTTTTCGTAGACGGTGACGGTGTAGAAGTTGTTGATCTCGGCGTAGCTGTCGGGCCGCACCGGGTGGGCCATGGGGCCGGCGTCCTCGGGGAATTGCGCGGTGCGCAGCACGCGCACGTCCTCGATGCGCTTGACCGCGCGCGCCGAGGGCTCGGCGCACAGGTCCATGCTGAATTCCTGGTCGCGGAAGACGGTGAGGCCTTCCTTGAGGCTGAGCTGGAACCAGTCGCGGCAGGTGACGCGGTTGCCGGTCCAGTTGTGGAAGTACTCGTGGCCCACCACCGATTCGATGTTGGCGAAATCGGTGTCGGTGGCCGTGGCGGCGTTGGCCAGCACGTACTTGGTGTTGAAGATGTTGAGGCCCTTGTTCTCCATCGCGCCCATGTTGAAGTCGCTGGTGGCGACGATCATGAAGCGCTCGAGGTCGAGCGGCAGGCCGAAGCGGGCCTCGTCCCAGGCCACGCTGGCGATCAGCGAGTTCATCGCGTGCTCGGTCTTGTCCATGTCGCCCGGGCGCACATAGACCTGCAGCAGGTGCTTGCCGCCGCTGCGCGAGGTGATGCGCTGCTCGCGCGCCACCAGCTGGCCGGCGACCAGGGCGAACAGGTAACACGGCTTCTTGTGCGGATCGACCCACTTCGCGAAGTGGCGGCCATCGGGCAGGGCGCCTTCTTCCACCAGGTTGCCGTTGGACAGCAGCACCGGGTACTTCGCCTTGTCGGCGCGCAAGGTGACGGTGTAGCTGGCCATCACGTCCGGGCGGTCCAGGAAGTAGGTGATGCGGCGGAAGCCCTCGGCCTCGCATTGCGTGAAGAAGGTGCCCTGGCTCACGTACAGGCCCATGAGCTGCGTGTTCTTCTCGGGCACGCAGATCGTGAAGATCTCCAGATCGAAGGGCTCGTGGCCTTCGGGCAGGCTCTCCAGCACGAGCTGGGTGCCTTCGATCTTGAAGGAGCAGCCCGCGCCGTTGACCAGCACGCGCGCGACGCTGAGGTCTTCCCCGTCCAGGCGCAAGGCCTGCGCCGGCACGTCCGGGTTGCGGCGCAGGCGCATCTTATTGAGCACGCGGGTCTTGGCCGGGTCCAGGTCGAAGCCGAGATCGACGGTGTCGATCCAGTAGGCCGGGGCGGCGTAGTCCTCGCGGCGCACCACGGTGGTGGGGCCTTCACGCAATGAGCTCATGGATCAAACTCCCTGTTTGAGTGATGCTTCGATGAAGGGGTCGAGGTCGCCGTCCAGCACCTTCTGCGTGGCGGAAATCTCGACGTTGGTGCGCAGGTCCTTGATGCGGCTGTTGTCCAGCACGTACGAGCGGATCTGGTGGCCCCAGCCCACGTCGGTCTTGGTGTCTTCGAGCTTTTGCTGCTCTTCCTGCCGCTTGCGCAGTTCGTGGTCGTACAGGCGCGAGCGCAGGCGCTTCCACGCCACGTCGCGGTTGCTGTGCTGGCTGCGGCCGTCCTGGCACTGCACCACGATGCCGGTGGGGATGTGCGTGAGGCGCACGGCCGAGTCGGTCTTGTTGATGTGCTGGCCGCCCGCGCCCGAGGCGCGGAAGGTGTCGGTGCGCACGTCGGCCGGGTTGATGTCGATCTCGATCGAGTCGTCCACCTCGGGGTAGACGAAGATGGACGCGAACGAGGTGTGGCGCCCGCCCGAGGAGTCGAACGGGCTCTTGCGCACCAGGCGGTGCACGCCGGTCTCGGTGCGCAGCAGGCCGAAGGCGTACTCGCCCTCCACCTTGATGGTCGCGCTCTTGATGCCGGCGGTGTCGCCCTCGGTCTCGTCCTCGATGGTGGTCTTGAAGCCCTTGCGCTCGGCGTAGCGCAGGTACTGGCGCAGCAGCATGCTGGCCCAGTCGCAGGCCTCGGTGCCGCCGGCGCCGGCCTGGATGTCGACGAAACAGTTCAGCGGATCGGCCGGGTTGTTGAACATGCGGCGGAATTCGAGCTTCTCCACCTCGGCCGCCACCTTGGCGGCTTCGCCTTCGATGGTGACCAGGCCGGCGGTGTCGCCGTCCTCGCTCGACATCTCGAACAGCTCGGTGTTGTCGGCCAGTTCGCCGGTGAGGCGGTCCAGCACCAACACCACGTCTTCCAGGGATTTTTTCTCGCGGCCCAGGTCCTGGGCGCGCTTGGGGTCGTTCCAGACCGTCGGGTCTTCGAGCGCGGACTCGACTTCCTTCAGCTTCGATGCCTTGGCATCGTAGTCAAAGATACCTCCGGAGCTCGACCACTCGGGTGGTCAGGTCTTCGAGCTGGCTTCGGATGGCGTTGCTGCGTTCGGCTTCCATGGGACTGTTTCCTGCTGTCTGTGTACAAAGACGGCGATTTTCTCACGGGCCGGCCCCGGGCCGCAGGCGGTGGCCGATGTCAGAAGCGCCACTTCGCGCCCACCATGAACGCCGCGGTGCCCAGGATCTGGACTTCGAGGGCGGACCGGGGCGAGAGCTGGTAGCCCACCGCCGGGATGATGGCGGGCGAAAACCCGCCCACGTTCATGGGGACCTTGTCCTTGTACTGGCCCACGTAGCCGTACAGGATGCCGGCCGTCACCGACACATACACCTTGGGCTGGCTGGGCAGCAGGCCGGGCCAGGCCTTGCCCACGAAGGCGTAGGCCGAGGGCTGGCCGAAGGAGTTGCGGAACAGGCTGATGCCGCAGGTGCGGTCGTTGGGCAGCAGGCGGCTCAGGCTGAAGGCGAACACCGGCTTGTGCTCCGGATCGTGCGACCAGTGGTGCGTGTAGGGCGAGAAAAAGCCCTCGTAGCGGGGTTCGGTCGCACCTTCGGCCACGGGATCGTTGATGCCGGGGCACAGCGTCCAGTCGATGGCCAGGGCCGGCGAGGACAGCGCCGCCAGCAGGGCGAAGGTGGCCAGGGGGCGTGAAAGAGCGGGGCGGGTTGGGGTCGTGGGCAAGCTGAAAACCATAGGTCACAAGTATGCACGCCACCCGCGTTGCGACTGCAACAATCCGTACATCAGCCCGGGGCCTGGAGGAAATCCTCGATCAGGCCGGCCAGTGCTTCGGGCTGGTCGTGGTGCATCATGTGCCCGGCGTCGGGCACCTCGGCGCTGCGCAGCCGGGGCGCGGCCTGGATGCGCTCGTGGTACTGGGCCAGGGTGAAGGCGCCCTTCCACCACAGGCCCAGGCTGTCGTCGCTGGCGGTCACCGAGAGCACGGGCGCGCTGATGCGGCGGTACAGCTCCAGCGCCTCGTCGAGCCGGTACAGGTTCGCGCCGACCACCTTGTGGGCCGCGTCGCCCAGGATCTCCCAGCCGCCCTCGGCGTTCGGCGCGGCCCATTGGCGCGCCAGCCAGTCGGCCTTGTCGCGCGGCAGGCGCGGGTTGGTCTTCATGAGGCGTTGCGCCACGCCGTCGACCGAGCCGTAGGCCTTGAGGCCGTTCTCGCCCCGGTGCAGGGCCTTGACCTCATCGATCCACTGCGCATAACGCCCCGGCGCCTGCGCGGGCCGCGTCTCGGGCATGCCGAAGCCTTCGAGGTTGACGAGGCGGCGGATGCGCTGGGGCCGCACGCCGCTGTAGATCATGGCCACGTTGCCGCCCATGCTGTGGCCCACGAGGTCCACCGCGCGCTCGCCGGCGTAGTGGTCGAGCAGGATGTCGAGGTCGGCGAGGTAGTCGGGGAACCAGTAGTTGTCGGGCGCGGGGCCGTCCGCCTTGGAGAGGCCGAAGCCGCGCCAGTCGGGCGCGATGATCCAGCGATCGCCGCGCATCGCGTCCACCACGAACTGCCAGGAGGCGGACACGTCCATCCAGCCATGCACGAGCACCAGCGGGGCCTGCGTGGCATCGGGCTGGCCCCATTGGCGCACGTGGTAATTCAGGTGGCGCACCGGGACGAACTCGGTGCGGGAAGGTTTCCGGGCTTGGTACATTCGATCGATCATAGAGAACGAGACGGAGACCGGCCATGCGATCGAGTCAAGCCAGAGACAAGTTCCCCACGCCCCCAAGGGACCTCTACGACAACCTGCACCGGCGTTTCGGCTGGCAGGTGCCGACGCATTTCAACATCGCCGAGGTCTGCATGCGCCGCTGGGCCGAGCGGCCCGCCACCGCCTTGCGCACGGCGGTGATCGCCAGCGCGCCGGGCCGCGAGCCGCGCCACCACCGATATGCCGAACTCATGGACCAGGCCAACCGCCTGTCCAACGCCCTGGCCGCGCTGGGCGTGCAGCGTGGCGACCGCGTGGCCATCGTGCTGCCGCAGCGCTTCGAGACCGCCGTGGCCTACATGGCGGTGCTGCAGCTGGGCGCGGTGGGCATGCCGCTGTCGCAGCTGTTCGGCCCCGACGCGCTGGAGTACCGCCTGCACGACAGCGAGGCCGTGGTGGCGATCTGCGACCAGCCTTCGCTGCCCGCGCTGCTGGGCGTGCGCGAGCGCTGCCCCTTGCTGCGCGCGGTGATCGGGCTCGATGGCGACGGCACGCCCGAGGGCATGCGCGCCGACCTGGACTGGAGCGAGCTGCTGGCGCAGGAGCCCACGGACTTCGTGCCCGTGAACACTTACGCCGACGAGGCCGCGGTGCTGATCTACACCAGCGGCACCACGGGCAACCCCAAGGGCGCCTTGATTCCGCACCGCGCGCTGATCGGCAACCTGAGCGGTTTCGTGTGCAGCCAGAACTGGTTTGGCTTCGATCCGTTCGATGCCTCGGTGGCATCGAAAGCGGTGTTCTGGTCGCCGGCGGACTGGGCCTGGACCGGTGGCCTGATGGACGCGTTGTTGCCCACGCTGTACTTCGGCCGGCCCATCGTGGGCCACAACGGGCGTTTCTCCCCCGAGCTCGCGTTCGAGCTGATGCAGCGGCACGGCGTGACGCACAGCTTCCTGTTTCCCACGGCGCTGAAGGCGATGATGAAGGCGGTGCCGGTGGTGCGGCCGCGTTACCGGTTGAAGCTGCAGGCGCTGATGAGCGCGGGCGAGGCGGTGGGGGACGCGGTGTTCGCGTGGTGCCGCGATCAGCTGGGGGTGACGGTGAACGAGATGTTCGGCCAGACCGAGATCAATTACATCGTGGGCAATTGCGCGCCGTTGTGGCCAGCGAAGCCGGGCAGCATGGGCAAGGCTTATCCGGGGCACCGGGTGGCGGTGCTGGACGATGAGGGCCGGGAATGCCCGGTGGGGGTGCCGGGGGATGTGGCGGTGCACCGGCTGGATGGGCATGGCGATCCGGATCCGGTGTTTTTTCTGGGGTACTGGAAGAACGAGGGGGCGACGCGCGCGAAGTACACGGGCGACCCGGCGGACAGCTGGTGCCGCACGGGCGATCTGGCGACGCGCGATGCCGAGGGTTATCTCTGGTACCAGGGGCGGGCGGACGATGTGTTCAAGGCGGCGGGGTACCGCATCGGGCCGAGCGAGATCGAGAACTGTCTGGTGAAGCACGCTTCGGTGGCGAATGCGGCGGTGGTGCCGAAACCGGATGCCGAGCGGGGGGCGTTGGTGAAGGCTTTTGTGGTGCTGGCCCCGGGGTGCGCCGGGGACGATGCGCTGGTGAAGGCGCTTCAGCTGCATGTGAAGGGGATGTTGGCGCCCTACGAGTACCCCAAGGAGATCGAGTTCATCGATGCTTTGCCCATGACGACCACGGGGAAGGTGCAGCGGCGGGTTTTGCGGTTGCTGGAGGAGGAGCGGGCGCGTTCGTCTCTCTAGCCTGCTTTGGCGCGGGGCCGCTGGTGCGGGTGGCCGTTCTCCGGCGCTGCTCGCGGACGGCTGCCCGGGCACGCCCACACCGCTTCGTCAACACCGGGCAGGCGCGCGACCTCTGTGGCAACCGCGAATGGGCGCCTGCGCCCGGCTACCCGCACCATCGACCCAGTGGCATGGTTGGCATTCAAGTGGTTGAATTCAAGTTTCACTTGAATTGCGTTCCATTCCCTTCCTCTCGACGGATGGTGGGGTTCGCGGGCGCAGGCGCCCATTCGCGGTTGCCACAGAGGCTGTGTGAAGCAGCGGTGTTGATGAGGTAACGCATGAGCGCCAGGGCAGTCGTCCGCGAGCAGCGCCGGAGAACGCGGACCACGCCAGCCGGCAGCGCGAGGTCCAGGCCAGAAACCCAGGCAAGAAAAAAACTAGGCCACAGGCCGCCGAGACCGAGACTGATCCCGGGCCACCTCGATGAACTCCAGCACCTCCGCCCGAGGCTGGGACCCTCGCCGCCACACCAGCCCCACATCGACGGTAGGAACGGCATCGCGCAAAGTCCGCACCTCCACGTGCTCCGCATCCAGCGTCCAAGGCCGGTACAGGAAATCCGGCAGCACCGCCAACCCCGCCCCCACCCCCACCAAAGAACGCACCGCTTCCAAAGAGGACGTGCGCAACACCGTGCGCGGCTTCAGCTGATGGCGCGCCCACACACTGCGCATCAACAACTCGATCCGGTCCGCCTGCAACACCACCAGATCGTGCTGCGCACACTCCGCCAACCCCACCTCCGCCTGCGACGCCAGCGGATGGTCCGCCGCCATCCACACCCGGTTCGGTGACCGCGTCAGCGTCTCCGCCACCAAAGCCTGCGGCTCACCCAGCGCATTGCTCACCATGATCGCGATGTCCAGTTCGCCATTGATCAACAGGTGCTCCAGAAACGGCGGCGCGTCCTCCACCACCTGCAGATCCACCCCCGGACACGTGCGCCGGAACCGCGCGAACACCTCCGACAGGTAGTACCCCGCCACCAGACTCGTCACCCCGATCGTGAGTGAACCGGCCAACGGCGTCGCCCCCTGGTGCACACCCCGCGTGGCATCCGCCACCGCACCGATCACCCGCCGCGCCTTCACCAGAAAGCGGTGCCCCTCCGGCGTCAGCCGCATGCCCTTGGGGCTGCGCTCGAACAACACCAGGCCCAGACCATCCTCCAGCTCCAACACGCTCTTGGTGATCGCCGACTGCGCGATGTTCAGCATGCGCGAGGCCGCGGCCACGGAGTCCGATTCCGCCACCGCCAGGAAGTAGCGGAACTGCTTGAGCGTGATGTGCCGGTTCATGCTGGGTGCCTGCGCACCACGCCAGGGAGCTGTTGCCCTGTTGCGGTGCAAAAAAGATATGGGTAAACCCTTGCTCTCTATTTTCGAGATAGCTTACCGCAGCAATATTGAATTTTGAAAGCCGGGCCGGCCTTCCTACGATGCGCTGCAGTCGGCCCGCCGGGCGGTGGGCTGCGTTTCTGAAACCGCTATCAACCCATAGGTGATCGATCCATGAAACTCGCACAACGCCCCCTCGCCCGCACCGTCGCGGGTCTGCTGACGACGGCCCTCACCCTGGCCACCCTGGCCCCCGCCGCGCAGGCGCAATCGGCCCTCAAGAAACTGGGCAAAGGCGAAGGCCAGGTCGACATCGTGGCCTGGGCGGGCTACATCGAACGCGGCCAGACCGACAAGAACTTCGACTGGGTCACCGACTTCGAGAAAAAGACCAGTTGCAAGGTCAACGTGAAGACCGCCGGCACCTCCGACGAAATGGTCGCGCTCATGAACGAAGGCGGCTTCGACCTCGTCACCGCCTCAGGCGACGCCTCCATGCGCCTCATCGCCGGCAAGCGCGTGCAGCCCGTCAACGTGGACCTGATCCCCAGCTACAAGACCGTGGACCCGCGCCTGCAGAAGGCGCCCTGGCACTACGTGAACAACACGCACTACGGCACGCCCTACCAGTGGGGCTGGAACGTGCTCATGTACAACACCACCGTATTCAAGGACAAGCCGCCCACCAGCTGGAACGTGGTGTTCGAGGAAACCACGCTGCCCGATGGCAAGAGCAACAAGGGCCGCGTGCAGGCCTTCGACGGCCCGATCTACATCGCCGACGCCGCGCTCTACCTGATGAAGAAGAACCCGGCCCTGGGCATCAAGGACCCCTACGAACTCAACGAGGCGCAGTACAAGGCCGCGCTGGACCTGCTGCGCGGCCAGCGCAAGCTGGTGGGCAAGTACTGGCACGACGCCTTCGTGCAGATCGACGACTTCACCAACGAAGGCGTGGTGGCTTCCAGCAGCTGGCAGTTCATGGCCAACATCCTCAAGAGCAAGAACCGCCCGGTCGCCACCGTGGTGCCGGTCGAAGGCGCGACGGGCTGGGCCGACACCACCATGCTGCACGCCGACGCCAAGCACCCCAACTGCGCCTATATGTGGATGGAGCACTCGCTCAACACCAAGCTGCAGGGCGACCTCTCGGCCTGGTTCGGCTCGGTGCCCTCGGTGCCGGCGGCCTGCAAGGGCAACAAGCTGCTGGGCGACCAGGGTTGTGCCAACCAGGGCTACAACAGCTTCGACAAGATCTCGTTCTGGAAGACGCCCACGAGCAAGTGCACGACGCAGAACAACAACTGCGTGCCGTACCACAAGTGGGTCTCCGACTACATCGCGGTATTGGGAGGCCGCTGACGCGGCACACCCCCGCGGCGCTTCGCGCCACCCCCTCGAGGGGGCGATGCCTGAGGCCCGGCAAAGCCGGTTCCTCGGCATCTCTGGATGAAGCGCCTCTTCTCTCGTGCTGTTTCTTCTGACCTTGTTGCATGACCACTGCCGTCACCCTTGAATCGGTTTCCTGCGTGTTCGGCAGCGGCGCGCAGGCCGTGCGCGCGGTCGACCGCGTGGACCTCACCATCGAAGGCGGGGAGTTCTTCACCTTGCTCGGGCCCTCGGGCTCGGGCAAGACGACCTGCCTGCGCATGATCGGCGGCTTCACGTTGCCGACCTCGGGCCGCATCCTCATCGGCGGGCAGGACGTGTCGCACCTGCCGCCGTACGCGCGGCCGGTGAACACGGTGTTCCAGGACTACGCGCTGTTCCCGCACATGAACATCCGCGACAACGTGGCCTACGGCCTGATGGTGCAGGGCGTTGACAAGTCGGCGCGGCACGCGCGTGCCGAGCAGATGCTGGACCTGGTGCGGCTCTCGGGCGTGGGCGAGCGCCGCCCGGGCCAGCTCTCGGGTGGCCAGCGCCAGCGCGTGGCGCTGGCGCGCGCGCTGATCAACCAGCCACAGGTGCTGCTGCTCGACGAGCCGCTGGGGGCGCTCGACCTCAAGCTGCGCGAGCAGATGCAGACCGAGCTGAAAGCCCTGCAGCGGCAGCTGGGCATCACCTTCCTCTTCATCACGCACGACCAGCACGAGGCGCTGTCCATGAGCGACCGCATCGGCGTGTTCAGCAACGGCCGGCTGGAGCAGGTCGGCGCGCCGCAGGCCATCTACAACCGCCCGGCCACGCGCTTCGTGGCCGAGTTCGTGGGCGCGGCCAATGTGTTCGACGGCGCCCGGGCGCGCGAGATCGCGGGGG
Organism: Hydrogenophaga sp. FW305-3-2-15-A-LB1; assembly: GCF_058787875.1. Lineage (NCBI taxonomy): Bacteria > Pseudomonadati > Pseudomonadota > Betaproteobacteria > Burkholderiales > Comamonadaceae > Hydrogenophaga > Hydrogenophaga sp. FW305-3-2-15-A-LB1. Next base: position 13,687 of record NZ_JBYTAE010000098.1, read on the forward strand.
TGGACAGCGTCATGCTGCGGCCCGAGCGCATCCGCCTGGGCCCCTCGCCGCAGGCGCGCCTGAGCGGCGCGGTGATCGATGCGCAGTACTTCGGCTCGTTCTCGCGCGTGCGGGTGGACTGGGGCGGCGAGGCCATCTCGGTGGACCTCAACCCCGAGCTGCACCCCGAGCTGCCCACGCCGGGCGACACGGTGCACCTGCACTGGCAGGCCGATGCGGTGCACCCGCTGCAGCCAGGTGCGGCGCCATGAGCCTGGCCCTGTCCGCCTTCCCGCCGCGGGTGCCGCGTGGCGGCGCGCTGCGCCGGCTTTCGGACCTGCTCTACACCCGCCGTGGCCTGCTGATGGCCGCATTGCTCGGGCCGCCGCTGCTGTGGTTCGGCGTGATCTACCTGGGCTCGCTGTTCGCGCTGCTGGCCAACAGCTTCTTCGCGCTCGACGAGTTCTCCGGCGTGGTGGACCGCACGCGCTTCACGCTGCAGAACTTCCGCGAGATGACCGACGCCGCCAACGTGGACGTGGTGCTGCGCACCGTCGCCATGGCGGTCAGCGTCACGCTGGCCTGCGGGCTCATCGCCTTTCCCATCGCCTACTACATGGCGCGGTATGCGCGCGGCCCGCAGAAGGCGCTGCTCTACATCGCGGTGATGCTGCCGCTGTGGTCCAGCTACCTGGTGCGGCTCTACGCCTGGAAACTGCTGCTGGCCAAGGAGGGCGCGATCTCCTGGGTGCTGGCCGAGGTGCACATGACCTGGCTGCTCGATCTCGTGCTGTCCACACCCGGCATCGGCGGCAACTCGCTCTCGTTCTCGCGCCTGGGCACCTTCATCGTCTTCGTCTACATGTGGCTGCCTTTCATGATCCTGCCGATCCAGGCCGCCATCGAGCGCATCCCGGGCTCGCTGCTCGAAGCCTCCAGCGACCTCGGCGCGCGCGGCGGCACCACCTTCTGGAAGGTGATCTTTCCGCTCGCCATGCCGGGCATCGCGGCGGGCTCCATCTTCACCTTCTCGCTCACGCTGGGCGACTACATCATTCCGCAGGTGATCGGCGACTCCACGCTGCTCATCGGCCAGGTGGTGTACCGCCAGCAGGGCGTGGCGGGCAACGTGCCCTTCGCCGCCGCGTTCTCGCTGGTGCCCATCGTGGTCATCGGCGTCTACCTGTGGATCGCCAAACGCCTGGGGGCTTTCGATGCGCTCTGACCCGTCCCGCGCCGGCTGGGGCCTGAAGGCCGCGACCTGGGCCGGCGTGCTGTTCCTGCACATCCCGCTCGCGCTCATCATCCTCTACGCCTTCAGCGCCGAGGACAAAAGCTACGTGTTCCCGCCGCCGGGCCTCACCACGCAATGGTTCGCCGCGGCCTGGGCGCGAGAGGACGTGTGGGCCGCCATCGGCCTGTCGTTCCGCGTCGCGCTGATCGCCACCGCGCTGGCCATGGTGCTGGGCACGCTGGCGGCGGCCGGCCTGGCGCGCACGCGCTTCTTCGGCCGCGACGCGATCTCGCTGCTGCTGATCCTGCCGATCGCGCTGCCCGGCATCATCACCGGCATCGCGCTGCGCACCGCGTACCACACGATGGAGATCCCGTTCAGCTTCTGGACCATCGTGGTCGGTCACGCCACCTTCTGCGTGGTGGTGGTCTACAACAACGCGGTGGCGCGGCTGCGGCGCACCAGCCCTTCGCTGATCGAGGCCTCGATGGACCTGGGCGCGGACAGCTTCCAGACGATCCGCTACGTGATCCTGCCGCAGCTCGGCTCGGCCCTGCTGGCCGGTGGCCTGCTGGCGTTCGCGCTGAGCTTCGACGAGGTCATCGTCACCACCTTCACCGCCGGGCAGCAGACCACGCTGCCGATCTGGATGCTGCAGGAGCTGATCCGCCCGCGCCAGCGGCCGGTCACCAACGTGGTGGCGGTGGTCATCATCGCGCTCACCTTCATCCCCATCCTGGCCGCGTATTACCTCACGCGCGCCGACGAACAACCCAACGGGCGCTGAGCCCGAACCCCTTCCACCCCGACGGAGACCACCATGGGCAAGACCCCCGATTTCCAAGTCCCGATGTCGACCGAGCTGTACATCGACGGCCAGTTCGTGGCCGGCGAGGGCGAGCGCGAGCGCGTGCTGAACCCGGCCACGGGCGACGTGATCGCGCAGGTGCCCGAGGCCTCGTACGAGCAAATCCACAAGGCGGTGCTGGGGGCCAGCCGCGCGTTCGACAGCTGGAGCGAGACCACGCCCATGGAGCGCTCGCGCCTGCTGCTCAAGGTGGCCGACGCGATCGAACAGCGCGCCGAGCAGTTCGCTCGGCTGGAGTCGCTCAACTGCGGCAAGCCGTATCTGCGCGCGCTGGAGGACGAGATCCCGGCCATCGTCGACTGCTTCCGCTTCTTCGCGGGCGCCGCGCGCTGCATGACGGGCTCGGTGGCCGGCGAGTACCTGCCGGGCCACACCAGCATGATTCGGCGCGACCCCATCGGCGTGGTCGGCTCGATCGCGCCCTGGAACTACCCGCTGATGATGGCCGCCTGGAAATGCGCGCCCGCGCTGGCGGCCGGCAACACCGTGGTGCTCAAGCCCAGCGAGCAGACGCCGCTGACCACGCTGATGCTCGCGCGCGTGGTGGCCGAGATATTGCCCAAGGGCGTGTTCAACGTGGTCTGCGGCCGCGGCCCCAGCGTGGGCCAGCCGCTGGTGGAGCACCCGCTTGTGCGCATGGTCTCGCTCACCGGCGACGTGTCCACCGGCCGCAAGATCCTGCAGGCCGCCACCGGCACGCTCAAGCGCACGCACCTGGAGCTGGGCGGCAAGGCGCCGGTGCTGGTGTTCGACGACGCCGACATCAACGCGGTGGTGGAGGGCATCCGCACCTTCGGTTACTACAACGCGGGGCAGGACTGCACGGCGGCCTGCCGGCTCTACGCGGGCGCCAAGGTGTACGACCGGCTGGTGGCCGACCTCAGCAGCGCGGTCAAGACCATCCAGATGGGCACGCAGGACGAGGCGGGCGTGGAGCTGGGCCCGCTGATCACCGACCGCCAGCGCGACCGTGTAGCGAGCTTCGTGGAGCGCGCGCAGATGCTGGGCCACATGGAAGTCACCGCCGGCGGCAAGATGCGCTCGGGCAGCGGTTTCTTCTACGAACCCACGGTGATCGCGGGGGCGCGGCAGGACGACGAGATCGTGCGCCGCGAGGTGTTCGGGCCGGTGGTGTCGGTGACGCGCTTCACCGACCCCGAGGAGGCCGTGACCTGGGCCAACGATTCGGAGTACGGCCTGGCTTCATCGGTGTGGACGCAGGACGTGTCGCGCGCGCTGCGCGTGGCGCGCAAGCTGCAGTACGGCTGCACCTGGATCAACACCCACTTCATGCTGGCCAACGAGATGCCGCACGGTGGCATGAAGGCCAGCGGCTATGGCAAGGACATGTCGATGTACGCGCTGGAGGACTACACGGTCGCACGCCACGTGATGGCGAGGCTGTGAGGCACCCCCCGCCGCGCTGCGCGCGACCCCCCTGAAAGGGGGGCGACACCTGGGACCGGCGGAGCCGGATCCTCGGTGTCACTGGTTGGGGCTGCCTCGCTCCGACTTAGCGCGCTGCGGTTTGTGCGGGTTCGGCCACGTAGATCTCTACGCGGCGGTTGGCGGCGCGGCCCTGGGCCGTGCTGTTGTCCGCGACCGGTTGGTGCGAGCCTCGGCCGTCGGTGGCGATGCGGCTGGCCGCGACGCCGCGCGCCACGAGGTAGTCGCGCGTGGCGTTGGCGCGGTCGAAGGACAGCGGGTTGTTCACGGCGTCGCTGCCGGTGCTGTCGGTGTGGCCCACGATGGCCACGGCGGTCACCGGGTTGGCGTTGAGCGTGCCGGCGAACTGGCTGAGCACGTTCTGCAGCGTGGGGCTCACGGTCGAACGGCCGGTGGCGAAACCGGCGTCGGCCGGCACGTCGAGCTTGAGGCGGTTGTCGCTGGTCTGGCTCACGCCGATGCCGGTGCCTGCCGTGGCGGCCTCCATCTGCTTCTTCTGCTCCTGCATCTTGTTGGACCAGACATAGCCACCCACCGCGCCCGCGCCGGCACCAAGCACGGCGCCCGTGGCCGCGCCCTTGGAGCCGCCCGTGGCCGCGCCGAGCAGGGCGCCCGCGACAGCACCGATGCCGGCGCCTTTGGCGGTGCCGCTTTGCGTTTCACTCATGTTGGCGCAACCGGCCAGGGCAAGCGCCGCGGCCAGTGTGGTGACCGTCAGGCCTCGGGTCAGATGGATGTTGAAGTTGGACATGGTTTTTCTCCACTGCTTGGTTGAAGGTCGATTGAGACGTGCAAGGCACCCTAAACTTATACCCCTACGGGTTTCAGCCGAAACCTCCTTCAGTTCCTATTTACAAATACTTGCATGAAGAACGTACCACTGGGCACCAGCGCGCTGCGCGTGCCCCCGATCTGCCTGGGCACCATGACGTTTGGCGAGCAGGTGGACGAAGCCACCGCGCACCGCATCCTGGATCGCGCGCTGGAGCGTGAGATCAGCTTCCTCGACGCGGCCGAGATGTACTCGGTGCCGGCGCGCGCCGACACCAGCGGCTCCACCGAAACCATCCTGGGCAACTGGTTCGCCAAGCGGCCGGGCGCGCGCGACAAGCTGGTGCTGGCCACCAAGGTGGCCGGGCCGGCGCGCGGCATGCCCTGGCTGCGCCCCGAGGTGAGCAAGGCCGGCATCATCGAAGCCTGCGAAGCCAGCCTGCGCCGCCTGCAGACCGAGGTGATCGACCTCTACCAGATCCACTGGCCCGCGCGCAACGTGCCGGCCTTTGGCGCGATCTACTTCGACCCGGCCAAGGACAAGCCCGCGCCCTCCGTGCTCGAGCAGCTCGAAGCCCTGGCCGAGCTGGTGAAGGCCGGCAAGGTCAAGGCCATCGGCCTGTCCAACGAGACCCCCTATGGCGTGCACGAGTTCGTGCGCCTGGCCGAGCAGCACGGCCTGCCGCGCGTGGCCACGGTGCAGAACCCGTACTGCCTGATCAACCGCAGTTACGAGAACGGGCTCGACGAAACCTGCCACCGGCTGGATGTGTCGCTGCTGGCGTATTCGCCGCTGGGCTTTGGCCTGCTGAGCGGCAAGTACGACGAGACCGGCCTGGTGGGCAACGCGGGCCGCATGGCGATCTACGAATCGATGCGCAAGCAGCGCTGGGGCCGGCCCGAAGCGCTGGACACCGCGCGCCGCTACAACGCGCTGGCGCGCGAACACGGCCTCACGCCCTCGCAACTCGCGCTGGCCTTCTGCTACACCAACCGACGCGTGGCCAGCACCATCATCGGCGTGACCACGCTGGCCCAGCTCGACGAGTGCCTGGACGCCTGGGACACGAAGCTCTCGCCGGAGCTGCTGGCGGCGATCGATGCGATCCGCTGGGAGAGCCGCGACCCCGCGCAGTGATCGGAACACCCCCGCCGCGCTTCGCGCGACCCCCTCAAGGGGGCGATGCCAGTGGCCCGGCAAAGCCGGTTCCACGGCATCCTTGGCCGAAGCCACTGCGGACCTGAAAATCTTCCATGGCAAAAAAATCGCACGTGAGTGAAACGCCCGCCACCGCCTGGCTCAAGGCGCATGGCGTGGTGTTCACCGAGCACCCGTACGAGTACCTGGAGCACGGTGGCGCGCAGCACAGCGCGCAGGTGCTCGGGTTCGACCCCTTCGCGGTGGTGAAGACGCTGATCATGCAGGACGAGGCGGCCAGGCCGCTGGCGGTGCTGATGCACGGCAACCGCACCGTCTCCACCAAGAACCTCGCGCGGCAGATCGGCGCCAAGTCGGTCGAGCCCTGCAAGCCCGAGGTCGCCAACCGGCACAGCGGTTACTTCGTGGGCGGCACCTCGCCGTTCGGCCTCAAGCGCGACATGCCGGTGTGGGTGGAGGCCACGGTGCTGACCTTGCCGAAGATCTGGATCAACGGCGGGCGCCGGGGTTTTCTCGTCGGCATCGATCCGGCGGTGCTCGCCGGTCCCCTGGGCGCCAAGCCGGTGAACTGCGCGCTGGCAGAATAGCCGCCCAGACACGGCTTCGCGCGCAGACGCGGTGGCCCCACGAGAACGAGGAGCTTGCTTCATGACCTACCCCTTGCTGGCCACGCTGGCCGCCTACCTGATCGGCTCGCTGTCCTTCGCCGTGCTGGTGAGCCGCCTCATGGGGCTGAACGACCCGCGCACCTACGGCAGCAAGAACCCGGGCGCCACCAACGTGCTGCGCTCGGGCAACAAGGCGGCGGCCGTCATCACCCTGCTGCTCGATGCCTTCAAGGGCTGGCTGCCCGTGATGGCGGTGAAGTGGTGGGGCGAGGCCTATGGCCTGGGCGACGGCACGGTGGCGCTGGTGGGCCTGGCGGCCTTCCTGGGCCACCTGTACCCGGTGTTCTTCCGCTTCCAGGGCGGCAAGGGCGTGGCCACGGCCGCGGGTGTGATCCTCGCGTTCCAGCCCTGGCTGGGGCTGGCGGCGCTCGCGACCTGGCTGATCATCGCCATCTTCTTCCGCTATTCGTCGCTCGCCTCCATCGTCACGGCGGTCTTCGCGCCGGCCTACTTCCTGCTCGGCAACCGGGTGGCCTGGGACGCACCGGGCGTGCAGGTGCTGAGCCTGGCCGTCATGGGCCTGCTGCTGGTGTGGCGGCATTCGGAAAACATCAACCGCCTGCTGGCCGGCACCGAAAGCAAACTGGGAGCGAAGAAGAAATGAGCGATCTGCACAAGGACATCACCCGCATCGGCATGGCCGCGCGCTACAGCGAGGCCGCGGTGTTCAACGGCGTGGTCTACCTCGCGGGCATGGTGCCCGAGCGCGGCGACACCGACATCGCGGGCCAGACGCAGGACGTGCTGGAGCAGGTGCAGCAGCGCCTGCTCGAAGCGGGCAGTGACAAGTCGCGCATCCTGCGCGCGCAGATCTACCTCACGGACATCCGCGACATCGCGGCCATGAACGAGGTGTGGGACGCCTGGGTGGTGCCAGGCACCGCGCCGCCGCGCGCCACGGTGCAGGCCGCGCTGGCCAACCCGGCCTGGCGCATCGAGATCGTGGTCACCGCCGCGCAGAACGCGGCCTGATCAATAGCGTTTTTCCAGCGTCAGCTGGTCGTTGTGGCGCTGCATCTGGAAGCGCGTGAGAAAGCTGTTGCCCAGCAGGATGTAGTTCATGGGTTGCGGCAGCACGATGGCCGCGACGCCGTACACCTGGGCATCGCCCACGCGCACCGAGTCCAGTTGCACCTGATGGCCCACGACGCGGCCATTGGCGGTGGCCACACCCACTTTGCGGCCCTTGCTGTAGTCCAGCTGGATGCGTTTGGCATCGGACTCGCTGAGGATCACCGTGGTCGCGCCGGTGTCCACCATGAACTGCACGGTGCGCCCGTTGATCTGGCCGGTGGGCATGAAGTGGCCCTGGGCATCGGCGGTGAGCACGATGCGCTGGGCACCACCGCCATCCTGGCCCGATGAAGACCGGCCCAGGCTGACCGGTGCATCGCCCACCCGCAGGGTCAGGCGCTGGCCGTTGATGTCGAACACGGCCGCCTCGCCCTGCAGGCTCAGCAGCTTCACACCTTGCTGGATCTGGCCGGGGCTCATGAAACGCGGCGCGGCGCCATCGATGTTCACCAGCGCCTTGCCACCGGCCACACCCGACAGCGCGACCTGCTGGGACAGGGCGGGCAGCGCCAGAAGAAGACCCGCCACGAGCGCGGAGGCCTTGGGCCAGAGGCGCCGTGGAACCGGCTTTGCCGGGCCGCCAGCGCCGCCCCCCTGGAGGGGGGTGACGCCGAAAGCGGCGCAGGGGGTGTTCACTTAATCTCTGAAGTTGTTGAAGGACAGCGGCAGGTCCTTGAGCTCGCTGCGGATCAGCGCCATGGCGGCCTGCAGGTCGTCGCGCTTGGCCCCGGTCACGCGCACCGCATCGCCCTGGATCGCGCCCTGCACCTTGAGCTTGCTGCCCTTGATGACCTGCTGGATCTTCTTGCCGTCTTCGGTGCTGATGCCGTTGCGCACCTTGACGACCTGCTTGACCTTGTCGCCGCCGGCCTTTTCGACCTTGCCGACATCGAGGAAGCGCGCGTCCACGCCGCGCTTGGTCAGTTTGCCGCGCAGCACGTCGTCGATCTGCTGCAGCTGGAACTCGGCGTCGCCGTGCAGGATGATTTCTTTCTCTTTTTCCTTGAGCTCGATGGCGGCACCGGTGCCCTTGAAATCGAAGCGCGTGCCGATCTCGCGCGTCACCTGGTCCACCGCGTTTTTCACTTCGACGAAATCGGCTTCGAGTACGGTGTCAAAAGAAGGCATGGCTGATGAATCCTGAGGGTGGGTGAGACAATCCGGGGATGGTAGTCGAGAACAACGTGGCGCTCCAGCCATACAACAGTTTTGGCATCGTGGCGCGCGCGCTGCGGCTGGCCCGCGTGCGCGACGAAGCGGCGCTGCGCGCGCTCATGGCGGGTGCCGATTGGCCCGCGCTCACGCGCGAGGCGCCGCCCTTCGTGCTGGGCGGCGGCAGCAACTTGGTGGTGACGGGCGACATCAAGCCGCTGGTGCTCAAGGTGGAGATCCGCGGGCGCCGGCTGGTGGAGGAGTCGGCCCGGGGCTGGCTGGTGGAGGCGGGCGCGGGCGAGAACTGGCATGAGACCGTGGCCTGGACGCTGGCGCAGGGCTGGCCGGGGCTGGAAAACCTGGCCCTGATTCCGGGTTGTGTGGGTGCGTCGCCGGTGCAGAACATCGGCGCCTATGGCGTGGAGCTGCAGGACCGCTTTCATGAGCTGGACGCGATCGACCTGCAGACCGGGCAGAGTTTCACCCTGAACGCCGCGCAGTGCGGCTTTGGCTACCGGGACTCGGTGTTCAAGCACACGCCGGCGGGCGAGAAGGGCCTGGGCCTGGCGGGGCGCGCGCTGATCACGCGGGTGCGTTTCTGGCTGCCCAAGCCCTGGAAGCCGGTGCTGGGCTATGCGGACCTGGAGCGCCGGATGGCCGAGACCGGCATGTCCCATCCCGACGCGCAGCAGATCTTCGACTGGATCTGCGCGATCCGGCGCGCGAAGCTGCCGGACCCGGCGGTGATCGGCAACGCGGGCAGTTTCTTCAAGAACCCGACGGTGAGCGTGGAGCAGTGTGCGGACATCATCGCGCGCGACCCGAAGGTGGTGCACTACCCGATGGCCGACGGCAGCATCAAGCTGGCAGCGGGTTGGCTGATCGACGCCTGTGGCTGGAAGGGCCGGGGCGTGGGGAATGCCGGGGTCTACGAG
>NZ_JBYTAE010000099.1:0-21945 GCF_058787875.1 Hydrogenophaga sp. FW305-3-2-15-A-LB1
ACGATGTCCCGCCCGCCCAAGTTCACCCCGTCGCCCAGCGTGCGCCTGGCGCCCTCCATCCTCTCGGCCGATTTCGCGCGCCTGGGCGAGGAGGTGCGCGCCATCGAAGCCGCCGGCGCCGACTTCGTGCATTTCGACGTGATGGACAACCACTACGTGCCCAACCTCACCATCGGCCCGCAGGTCTGCGAAGCCATTCGCCCGCACGTGCAGATCCCCATCGACGTGCACCTCATGGTGGAGCCGGTGGATGCGCTGGTCCCGCTGTTCGCCAAGGCCGGCGCCAACTGCATCACCTTCCACCCCGAGGCCTCGCGCCACGTGGACCGCACGCTGCAGCTGATCCGCGCGCACGGCTGCAAGGCCGGCCTCGCGCTCAATCCCGCCACGCCGCTGGCCTGGATGGAGCACGTCATGGACAGACTGGACCTGGTGCTGCTCATGAGCGTGAACCCGGGCTTCGGCGGCCAGGCCTTCATTCCCCACACCCTGCACAAGCTGCGCGAGGCGCGCCGCCGCATCGACGCCCACACCGCCACCGGCGGCCAGCCGATCTGGCTGGAGGTGGACGGCGGCGTGAAGCTGGACAACATCGGCGAGATCGTCCAGGCCGGCGCCGACATCTGCGTGGCCGGCAGCGCCATCTTCGGCGCCGCCGACGCGGCGGGCGGCTACCACGGCGTCATGAGCGCGATGCGCCACGCCGCCACCACCCCGGACTTCCATTCCAGCAACGCCCCGCGGAGAACCACGCCATGCCACTGACCGGCCGCAAGACCCTCACCCAGTACCTCATCGAAGAACGCCGCCGCTTCCCCGAAGCCAGCGGCGATTTCAACGCCCTCATTCTCGACGTGGCCATGGCCTGCAAGGCCATCGCGCGCGCCGTCGCTTTCGGGGCTTTGGGCGACGTGCTGGGCAACCACGCCGCCGCCGCCGGCGGCTCGGTCAACGTGCAGGGCGAGACGCAGAAGAAGCTGGACGTGCTGAGCAACGATTACTTTCTGCGCATCACCGAGTGGGGCGGCCACCTCGCGGGCATGGCCTCCGAGGAAATGGACGCGCCGTACCAGATCCCGGGCACCTACCCGCGCGGCAAGTACCTGCTGGTGTTCGACCCGCTCGACGGCTCCAGCAACATCGACGTGAACGTCTCCGTGGGCAGCATCTTCTCGGTGCTGCGCGCGCCGGCCAGCGAGGACCGCGAAGTCACCGAGGGCGACTTCCTGCAGCCCGGCACGCAGCAGGTGGCCGCCGGCTACGCGCTTTACGGCCCCACCACCATGTTCGTGCTCACCGTGGGCAACGGCGTGACCGGCTTCACCCTCGACCCCAACCTGGGCGAGTTCATGCTCACCCACCCCGAGCTCACCGTGCCCGCCGACACGCAGGAGTTCGCCATCAACGCCTCCAACAGCCGCTTCTGGGAAGCGCCGGTCAAGCGCTACGTGGACGAGTGCCTGGCGGGCAAGACCGGCCCGCGCGCCAAGGACTTCAACATGCGCTGGATCGCCAGCATGGTGGCCGAGGCGCACCGCATCCTCATGCGCGGCGGTGTCTTCCTCTACCCGCGCGACAGCAAGGACCCTGCCAAGCCCGGCCGCCTGCGCCTGCTGTACGAAGCCAACCCCATCGGATTCATCATGGAGCAGGCCGGCGGCCGCGCCAGCACCGGGCGCGTGCCCATGCTGGGCGTGCAGCCCGAGGGCCTGCACCAGCGCATCGGCCTGGTGTTCGGCTCGAAGCACGAGGTCGAGCGCATCGAGCGCTACCACGCCGAGCCGCCGGCGCGCAAAGACCTGGACAACCCCCTGTTCCACGAGCGCAGCCTGTTCCGCGTCTGACCCGATTCTTCAACTCCACGGGACATCACCATGTCTGAGCGCCACCCCATCATCGCCATCACCGGCTCGTCGGGCGCGGGAACCACCTCGGTCACCCGCACCTTCGAGAACATCTTCCGCCGCGAAGGCGTCACCGCCGCCATCATCGAAGGCGACAGCTTCCACCGCCACGACCGTCAGCAAATGAAGCTGCGCCAGGCCGAGGCCGAGCGCGCGGGCAACGGCCACTTCAGCCACTTCGGCCCCGAGAACAACCTGTTCCCCGAGCTGGAGGCGCTGTTCGCCAGCTACGGCCGCAGCGGCACCGGCCAGTCGCGCAAGTACCTGCACGACGCCGAAGAGGCCGCGCCCTGGAAACAGGCGCCCGGCACCTTCACGCCCTGGCAGGAGCTGCCCCAGGACACCGACCTGCTGTTCTACGAAGGCCTGCACGGCGCCGTGGTCACGCCCGAAGTCAACATCGCCCAGCACCCCGACCTGCTCATCGGTGTCGTGCCCGTGATCAACCTCGAATGGATCCAGAAGCTCTGGCGCGACAAGTCCAAGCGCGGCTACAGCACCGAGGCCGTCACCGACACCATCCTGCGCCGCATGCCCGACTACGTGAACTACATCTGCCCGCAGTTCGCGCACACGCACGTCAACTTCCAGCGCGTGCCCTGCGTGGACACCTCCAACCCCTTCATCGCGCGCGAGATCCCGGCGCCCGACGAGAGCTTCGTCGTGATCCGCTTCGCCAAGCCCAAGGGCATCGACTTCCAGTACCTGCTGAGCATGGTGCACGACTCCTTCATGTCGCGCGCCAACACCATCGTGGTGCCCGGCGGCAAGATGGAGCTGGCGATGCAGCTGATCTTCACGCCCTTCATCTGGCGCATGATGGAGCGCAAACAAAGGGCGTTCGCATGAGCGCGCGCCAACCCCCGAACCTCGACCTCGCGCGCCGCATGGCCAACGCGATCCGCCTGCTCGCGGTGGACGCGGTGGAGGCCGCGCAGTCCGGCCACCCCGGCGCGCCCATGGGCATGGCCGACATCGCCGAGGTGCTCTGGAACCGCCACCTGCGCCACCACCCGGCCAACCCGAACTGGTTCGACCGCGACCGCTTCGTGCTCTCCAACGGCCACGGCTCCATGCTGCTCTACGCGCTGCTGCACCTCACGGGTTACGACCTGTCGATGGACGACCTGCGCCAGTTCCGCCGCCTGCACAGCAAGACCGCCGGTCACCCCGAGGTCGGTGTGACGCCCGGCGTGGAAACCACCACCGGCCCGCTCGGCCAGGGCCTGGCCAACGCCGTCGGCATGGCGCTGGCCGAGAAGCTGCTCGCCACCGAGTACAACCGGCCGGGCCACGCCATCGTGGACCACCACACCTACGTGTTCCTGGGCGACGGCTGCCTGATGGAAGGCATCAGCCACGAAGCCTGCTCGCTCGCCGGCACGCTGCGCCTGTCGAAACTGGTGGCGCTCTACGACGACAACGGCATCTCCATCGACGGCCACGTGCAGGGCTGGTTCACCGACGACACGCCGCGCCGCTTCGCCGCCTACGGCTGGCAGGTGGTCACGGTGGACGGCCACGACGCCGGCGCGATCGACGCGGCGCTGCGCCGCGCGCGCAGCGCCAGCGCACAGGCCGAAGGCAAGCCCACGCTGATCTGCTGCAAGACCATCATCGGCAAGGGCGCACCCCACAAACAGGGCAGCCACGACGTGCACGGCGCCGCGCTCGGTGCGGCCGAAGTGCAGGCCACGCGCGAGGCCCTGGGCTGGACCGCCGCGCCGTTCGAGATCCCGGCCGACATCGCCGCCGCCTGGAACGCCACCGAACGCGGCCACGCGCTCGAAGCCGACTGGCAGGCGCGCTTCGCCGCCTACCGCGAGGCCTACCCGGCCGAGGCCGCCGAGTTCGACCGCCGCCTGGTCGGCGAACTGCCCGAGGGTTTCGCCGACGGCCTGCCCGCGCTCGTTGCGTCGCTGGGCCGGCGCACCGACGCCGTCGCCACGCGCAAGGCCAGCCAGCTCGCGCTTGACGCCCTGGCGCCGCAACTGCCCGAAATCTTCGGTGGCAGCGCCGACCTCACCAGCTCCAACCTCACGAACTTCAAGGGCTGCGTCACCGCCGGCCCCGACAAGGCCGGGCGCTTCACCGGCGGCAACCACCTGAGCTACGGCGTGCGCGAGTTCGGCATGGCCGCGATCATGAACGGTCTGGCGCTGCATGGCGGCTTCATCCCCTACGGCGGTACCTTCCTCGCCTTCAGCGACTACAGCCGCAACGCGGTGCGCATGGCCGCGCTGATGAAGCTGCAGGTGATCCACGTCTTCACGCACGATTCCATCGGCCTGGGCGAAGACGGCCCGACCCACCAGCCGGTGGAGCACGTGCCCAGCCTGCGCCTCATCCCGGGGCTGGACGTGTGGCGCCCCGGCGATGCGCTGGAAACCGCCGTGGCCTGGGCCCACGCCCTGCAGCGCCGCGACGGCCCCACCGCGCTCGCGCTCTCGCGCCAGAACCTGCCGCCGCTGGGCGACGAGACCCGCGCCACCGCCATCCAGCGCGGCGGTTACGTGCTCTCGGACATGCCGGGCGCGCAGGCCCTCATCGTCGCCACCGGTTCCGAAACGGTGCTGGCCCTGCAGGCGCAGACCGCGCTCGCGGCCGAGGGCATCGCCACGCGCGTGATCTCCATGCCCAGCACCAGCGTGTTCGACCGGCAGGACACCGCCTGGCAGGACGCCGTGTTGCCGCCCGCGCTGCCCGCCGTGGCGGTGGAGGCCGCGCACCCCGACTTCTGGCGCAAGTACGTGGGCCGCACGGGCCGTGTCGTGGGCATGAGCAGCTTCGGCGAATCGGCTCCCGCGAAAGACCTGTACGCGCACTTCGGCATCACCGCGGCGCGCGTGGCCGACGAGGTGCGCGCGCTGCTGCACCCGCGCCCCCGTGTGCGGGCCGGCATCGAGGCGGAGGCCGCATGAGCGCCGCGCCGGGCCGCCCCAAGCCAGCTCGCACCGCAGTGCGCAGCACGGAGGTTTCACCATGAGCGCCATCGACCTGGCGATGTTCGACCTCGACGGCACCCTGGTTGCCACCGCCGGCGAGATCGGCGACGCCGTCAACGACACCCTGGTGCGCTTCGACCTGCCCGCCGTCTCGCCGGTGCAGGTGGAGCGCTGGATCGGCCACGGCACGCGCGAGCTGCTGATCCAGGCCCTGGCCTCGGCCGGCAAGACCGAGGTGGCCGCAGTGCGCGCCAGCAGCGCCTTGCCGCTGATCGCCGCCGAGTTCGACCGCCACTACCAGCGCCGCTGCGGCACGCGCAGCCAGCTCTACCCCCAGGTGCGCGAAACCCTCACCGCCCTGCGCGAACGCGGCGTGAAACTCGCCGTGGTCACCAACAAGGAAAGCCGCTACACCGCCACCGTGATGGACGCGCACCGCCTCGCGCCCCTGTTTCACCGTGTGATCAGCGGCGACACCCTGCCCACCAAGAAGCCCGATCCGGCCGGCATCCACAGCTGCCTGGCGCTGTTCCAGGTGCCGCCCGAGCGCGCGCTCTTCGTGGGCGATTCGTCCATCGACGTGGCCACCGCGCGCAACGCCGGCGTGCGCGTCTGGGCCCTGCCCTATGGCTACAACATGGGCGAGCCCATCACCGCCTGCGCGCCCGACCGCGTGATTCCCGACCTCTCCGCCCTGCTGAACTGAACCCCCATGACACAGAAAACTCCCCTCCGCCTCGGCATCAACGGCTTCGGCCGCATCGGCCGCAACGTGCTGCGCAGCGCCATCCAGAACTTCAGCGACATTGAAGTGGTGGCGATCAACGACCTGCTCGAGCCCGACTACCTGGCCTACATGCTGCAGTACGACAGCGTGCACGGCCGCTTCAAGGGCACGGTCTCGGTCGAAGGCAACACGCTGATCGTCAACGGCAAGAAGATCCGCCTGACGCAGGAGCGCGATCCCGCCAACCTCAAATGGAACGAAGTCGGCGCCGACGTCGTCATCGAATCCACCGGCCTGTTCCTGGACAAGGTCACGGCCCAGAAGCACCTGGACGCGGGCGCGAAGAAGGTCATCCTCTCGGCACCTTCCAAGGACGACACCCCCATGTTCGTCTTCGGCGTGAACGACAAGACCTACAAGGGCGAGGCCATCATCTCCAACGCCTCGTGCACCACCAACTGCCTGGCGCCGATCGCCAAGGTGCTCAACGACAAGTGGGGCATCAAGCGCGGCCTGATGACCACGGTGCACGCGGCCACGGCCACGCAGAAGACGGTGGACGGCCCGAGCAACAAGGACTGGCGCGGTGGCCGCGGCATCCTGGAGAACATCATCCCCAGCAGCACGGGCGCGGCCAAGGCCGTGGGCGTGGTGATTCCCGAGCTCAACAAGAAGCTCACGGGCATGAGCTTCCGGGTACCGACCTCCGATGTGTCGGTGGTGGACCTGACGGTGGAGCTGAACAAGGACGCGACGTACGAAGAGATCTGCGCGGAGATGAAGGCGCAGAGCGAAGGTGCCTTGAAGGGCGTGCTGGGCTACACGACGGACAAGGTGGTGGCGACCGATTTCCGGGGCGACACGCGAACCTCGATCTTCGACGCGGACGCCGGCATCGCGCTGGACAAGACCTTCATCAAGGTCGTGAGCTGGTACGACAACGAATGGGGCTACTCCAACAAGTGCCTGGAGATGGCGCGCGTCGTGGGCGGTCGCGCATGAGCGCGCTGCGTTTCCATGACGTGTGCGCGAGCGGCTTCGCGCGCGGCAAGCGGATCTTCATCCGTGCGGACCTCAACGTGCCCTTGTCGCCGGGTGGCGAGATCACCGAAGACACGCGCATCCGCGCGAGCCTGCCGGCCATCCAGATGGCGCTGGACGCCGGCGCGGCCGTGATGGTCACCAGCCACCTGGGCCGCCCCACCGAAGGCGCCTTCAAGCCCGAGGACTCGCTGGCCCCCGTGGCCGCGCGCCTGGGCGAGCTGCTGGACCGCCCGGTGCGCCTGGTCGCCAACTGGATCGACGGCGACTTCTCCGTCGCCCCTGGCGAGGTCGTGCTGCTGGAGAACTGCCGCCTCAACGTGGGCGAGAAGAAGAACAGCCCCGAACTGGCGAAGAAGCTCGGCGCCCTGTGCGACATCTTCGTGCACGACGCCTTCGGCACCGCCCATCGCGCCGAAGGCACGACCTACGGCATCGCCGAGACCGCGCCCATCGCCTCGGCCGGCCCGCTGCTGGCCGCCGAGATGGATGCGATTGCCAAGGCGCTCGCGGCCCCGAAGCGCCCGCTGGTGGCCATCGTGGCCGGCAGCAAGGTCAGCACCAAGCTGACCATCCTCAAGAGCCTGGCCAACAACGTGGACAACCTGATCGTGGGTGGTGGCATCGCCAACACCTTCATGCTGGCCGCGGGCCTGAAGATCGGCAAGAGCCTGGCCGAGGCCGACCTGGTGGGCGAGGCCAAGGCGGTGATCGAGGCCATGAAGGCGCGCGGCGCCGAGGTGCCGATCCCCACCGACGTGGTCACGGCCAAGGCCTTCGCGGCCGACGCGCCGGCCACGGTGAAGAAGGCCACGGAGGTGGCCGACGACGACCTGATCCTGGACATCGGCCCGGAGACGGCCCAGAAGCTGGCGGCGCAGCTGATGCAGGCCGGCACCATCGTGTGGAACGGCCCGGTGGGCGTGTTCGAGTTCGCGGCCTTCGAGGGCGGCACCAAGACGATTGCGGACGCCATTGCGAAGAGCAGCGCGTTCAGCATCGCCGGTGGTGGCGACACGCTGGCCGCCATCGCCAAGTACGGCATCGAGAAGGACGTGGGCTACATCTCCACCGGCGGTGGCGCCTTCCTCGAGGTGCTCGAAGGCAAGACCCTGCCGGCCTTCGAGATCCTCGAACGCCGCGCGGCCTGACTTTTTTTCCTTTTCACTTCATCCAGGAGCTTTCCCATGGCGCTCGTTTCCCTTCGCCAGGTGCTGGACCACGCGGCCGAACACGGCTACGGCGTGCCCGCCTTCAACGTCAACAACCTCGAACAGATCCTGGCCATCATGGAGGCCGCGCAGGAGACCGACAGCCCGGTGATCCTGCAGGCCTCGGCGGGCGCGCGCAAGTACGCGGGCGAGGCCTACCTGCGCCACATGGTGCTGGCGGCGGTGGAAGCCCACCCCGACCTGCCCGTGGTGCTGCACCAGGACCACGGCGCCACGCCGGCCGTGTGCATGCAGTCCATCCGCTCGGGCTTCACCAGCGTGATGATGGACGGCTCCCTGCGCGAGGACGGCAAGACGCCCGCCACCTACGACTACAACCTCGCGGTGACGCGCCGCGTCTGCGAGCTCGCGCACGCCGTCGGTGTGTCGGTGGAAGGTGAACTCGGTTGCCTCGGTTCGCTCGAAACCGGCGAAGCCGGCGAAGAAGACGGCGTGGGCGCGGCCGGCAAGCTCACGCACGACATGATGCTCACCGACCCCGAGCAGGCCGAGGACTTCGTGCGCCGCACCGGCGTGGACGCGCTGGCCATCGCCATCGGCACCAGCCACGGCGCCTACAAGTTCACGCGCCAGCCCACCGGCGACATCCTCGCGATCGACCGCATCGCCGCCATCCACGCCCGCGTGCCCAACACCCACCTGGTGATGCACGGCAGCTCCAGCGTGCCGCAGGAGTGGCTGGCCATCATCCGCGAGCACGGCGGCGACATCAAGGAAACCTACGGCGTGCCGGTGGAAGAGATCCGGCGCGGCATCCAGAACGGCGTGCGCAAGGTCAACATCGACACCGACATCCGCCTGGCCATGACCGGCGCCATGCGCCAGACCTTCGCGAAGGAGCGCAGCGAGTTCGACCCGCGCAAGGCGCTGCTGGCGGCGAAGAAGGCCGCGCGCGGCGTGTGCCGCGAGCGCTTCGAGGCGTTTGGCAGCGCAGGGCAGGCGGGGAAGATGAAACCGGTGTCGCTGGACGCGATGGCCGAGGCTTATGCCTGAGGCAGCTCGAGCACGAACTCCGCGCCACCGCCTTCGGCATTGCGCGCGCTCAGCCGCCCGCCGTGCTGCTCCACGATGCCGTAGCTGATCGACAGGCCCAGGCCGGTGCCCTTGCCCACCGGCTTGGTGGTGAAGAAGGGGTCGAAGATGCGCAGCAGGTGCTCGGGCGGGATGCCCGGGCCGTTGTCGCGCAGCGTCACGCGCACGGTGCCGTCCGCGCGCTCCAGCGACACCACGATGCGCGGCGCCTCGCGCTGGCCCACGGCGTCGAAGCCGTTCTGCAGCAGGTTCATCATCACCTGCTGCAGCTGGCCCGCGCTGCCCATCACGGTGCAGGTGTCGCCGGCCTGCCATTGCACCTCCACCGGCGCCGAGCGGCCCTTCTGCACCCAGTGGATCGCGCGCTCGATCACCTCCACCAGGTTCACCGGCTTGCGCTCTTCCGAGTCCATGGCCGAGAAGCGCTTGAGCCCGTGCACGATGTCGGCCGTGCGCTGCGCGCCTTCCAGCGTGCCCTCGATCAGCGAAGGCAGGTCCGCCAGCAGGTGCTCGATGCGCAGCTTGCGCCGCATCTCGTCCAGCACCGCCTCGGGCTCGTGCGCGTGCATCGCGGCCAGGTAGCTGCGCAGCCGCTCGCTGTACTTGCTGAGCGCGTGCACATTGCCCAGCACGAAGCTGATCGGGTTGTTGAGCTCGTGCGCCACGCCGGCCACCAGCTGGCCCAGCGAGGCCATCTTCTCCGAGTGCAGCAGCTGCTGCTGCGTGCGCTTGAGGGCCTCGTGCGCGGCGCGCATCTCGTGGTACGCGCGCTTGAGTTCGGCCGTGGGCCGGCCCACCCACACCGTGCCCACGCGCCGGCCCTTGTCGCCGATGCGTGGCGTGCAGTTCGCGTCCACCGACACGGCCTGGCCCTGGCGGTCCAGCAGGTTGAGCTCGATCGCCTCGCCCGCGCGCGGCGCGTCGGCCTTCTCCATGGCCGCGCGCGCCAGCTCCCGGCTCGCGTCGTCGGCCAGCAAGGCGTACAGCGGCGTGCCGCTGAGTTGTTCCTCGGGGCGGCCGGTCAGCTCGCACAGCGCCGCGTTGGCCTGTTCGATCACCCCGTTCGCGTCGCACACCACCAGCACGTCCGACATCGAGGTCAGCACGCTGAAGATGAACTGCTGCGACTGCTCCAGCTCGGTGTTCTTCTTCTCCAGCTCCACCTCGTCGTCGATCAGGCGGGTGTAGACCTCGTCCATCTTCTGGATCACGTCCATCCAGGTGGACTCGTCCACGCCCTCCATCGGCACGGTGGGCAAGGGACTCTTGGCGCGCGCTTTTTTCGTGGCCATCTAGTGCACCGTGCAGACCATGCAGGGGTCGAAGGAGCGCACGATGTGCTGCACGGCCACCGGCGTCTTCTCGCCCTCGCGCACCGGCGCGTTCACCAGCGCCTGCTCCAGCGCGCCCGGTGTGCCGGCCGCGTCGCGCGGCGAAAAATTCCAGCTCGTGGGCGCGACGATCTGGTAGTTGGCGATGCGCCCGCGCCGCACCACGACCCAATGACCCAGGCTGCCGCGCGCCGCTTCCGACAGGCCCATGCCGCTGCCCTCGTCGGGCAGGTCCGAGGGCACGCAGAATGGCTCGGTGGGCCGCAGCGCGCCCAGCCAGTCCTCCATCAGCGGCACCACGCGCGCGAGTTCGAGCGCGCGCGCCAGCACGCGGGTGTAGACGTTGCCGCCGTGCCGCGCCACGGCGTCGCGCACCAGCAGATGGCCGGCCGCGAGCTGGCGCGCGATCGCGCCGGTCTCCACCACTTCGCCGGCCAGGCGCGGCGCCTTGTTCCAGGTGTAGCCGCGCGCCTTGTCGGGGTCGGGTTTCGTCTGCCCCACCAGTGGGTGCAGCGGGCCGGCGCCGTCGGCCAGCCAGGCGTGCGTGGCGTCCTCGGTGATGGCCGCCGCGTCCACCGCGTCGAGCCGCGCGGTGTCGGCCCGCCACACGCCACCGGGCAGGGCGAAGCCGCCCTCGGGCTGGGCGTAGGCGCCGTAGCTCAGGTAACGCCCCGGGCCGGGGCCCAGGGTCTGCAATTGCAGGTCGCGCACCAGCGTGAGGAAGAAGCGCAGGTCGCCGCCCAGCGGGTCCCGCGCGTGCCAGTCCCACAGCGCGTCTTCGGTGGCGATGGCGGTCACGGCCTCCAGCGGCGTGGCGAACAGCTGGCGCTCCAGGAAGGCGCGG
The DNA here is from genome assembly GCF_058787875.1 of Hydrogenophaga sp. FW305-3-2-15-A-LB1. Taxonomy (NCBI): domain Bacteria; kingdom Pseudomonadati; phylum Pseudomonadota; class Betaproteobacteria; order Burkholderiales; family Comamonadaceae; genus Hydrogenophaga; species Hydrogenophaga sp. FW305-3-2-15-A-LB1. The sequence continues at coordinate 11,057 of NZ_JBYTAE010000099.1, forward strand.
AACTCGCGCACGCGCGAGAGCAGGCGCACGCGTTCGGCCGCGTCGATCGGCCGCGTGGAGCCGCCCGGCTCGATGGACTGCGTGTGCGGCCACTTGCCACCCAGCGTGCCCAGCAGCGTGAGCCAGCGCTGCCGCGCGGCGGTGGCCGCGCGCACCTGCTCGCCATGGTTCGGCGCGAAGCGGCGCACCGCCTCGGCGTGCCAGGCGTGGGCCGCGTACACCGGGCGCGTGAAGTCCGGCATGAAGAACAGGTAGAAGTGCGTGAGGTGGTCGGCCAGGTTCTCGGTCGCCAGGATCACGTTGCTCGCGTGCTGGCCGTTGGCCGGCATGGTGATGCCGCCGAGCGCGGCCAGCGCGCGCGCCGAGGCGACCGACTGCGACACCGAGCAGATGCCGCAGATGCGTGGCACGTACACCAGCGCGTCGTGCGGCGCCTTGCCCTGCAGGATCTGCTCGAAACCCCGGTACATGGTGGCGTTGACCTGGGCCGAGGCCACACGGTCGCCCTGCACGTCGAGCTGGACTTCGAGATCACCCTCGACGCGGTTGAAAGGACCGACCAGAAGACGGCTCATTTGAGGCGGGTCTTCCGGATGGCCGGCGTCACCACCAGGTGGTCGGCCACGGCGTTGTGCTTCACGCGCTTGGGCGTGGCGCTCTTGGAGAGCGAGGCCAGCGCGACGAACCAGGCCTTGGGCATGTCGGTGGGCAGGCCGATGGGGATGCCGGCGAGCTTGGGCGTTTCGTGGAAGGGGTGGCCCGGCTCCTGGAAGCCGGGCTCGGTGCAGGCGATGCAGGCATAACCCCCGCGCGTGCACGAGCCCTCGCCGTTCCACAGCCGCGTGTTGCAGTCGGCGTGCACCTGCGTGCCCTTGCAGCCCATGTGCTCCATCATGCAGCCCAGGTCCGACGGCTTTTCCGCGCTGGCCTTGAACTCGTAGTACTCGTTGCGCGTGCAGCCGTGGTGCACCAGCTGGTCGGCGTAGAAGCGCGGGCGGTTCAGCGGGTCGAGCTCGCCGGCGCCGAAGCCGTCGGCGGCCAGCGCCATCAGCGTGTCGATCACCCAGCTCGGGTGCGTGGGGCAGCCCGCGATGTTGATCACCGGCAGGCCGCTGGCCGAGCGGAAGGCTGCGCCCAGCAGGCCGCCGGCTTCGTCGTCCTCGTACTGCAGGCCGCAGGCGTCGGTGGGGTTGTCGCCGCCCGCCGTGATGCCGCCCCAGGCCGCGCAACTGCCCACGGCCAGCACGTGCTTGGCGCGCGCGCTCAGGCGTTTCACCCATTCGATCATCGGCAGCTGCGTGCCGGCCAGCATGTGGAAGCGGCCGGTGCCGTTGGGCCCGCGCAGCAGCGAGCCTTCCACGCACAGCGCATCGAGCCGCGTGCGGCCATCGAGCACCGCGTCCAGCAGGTCCAGCAGCTCGTCGCCGCTTTCCATCGAGAGCGAGGGGTGCCACAGCAGGTTCACACCCGCGTCGCGCAGGTGGCCCTGGAAGTCGGTGGTGTCGGCGCACAGCAGCGACATGCTGCAGCCACCACACCCACCGGATTGCAACCACAGGACGTTCAGTGCCATGTCATTTCTCCAATCCCAGGCGCTGCATCTTGCCGCGCAGGCCCACGCGCGAGAGGCCCAGCTCCTGCGCCACGCGGGTCTTGTTCCAGCGGTGCCGCTGCAGCGTCTCGCGCAGCACCATGGCTTCGATCACGTCCAGCCGCTCGGCCAGGGTGCCGCTGGTGGGCAGCGCGGCCTGCAGGTCGTCACCGCCATTGCCATGGCCCTGCAGCACGCGCCCCGAAAACGCGGCGGCGTCGAGCGCGCTGCCGTCCTGCAGCGCGAGCGCGCGCGCGATCTCGTTGCGCAGCTCGCGGATGTTGCCGGGCCAGGGGTAGGCCAGCAGACAGGCCAGTGTGGCGTCGGGCAGGGTGGCGCCGGGGTGGCCGAGTTCGCGCGCCACGTCCTGCAGCAGCTGGCGGGCGATGGGCGCGATGTCGGCCGCGCGCTCGCGCAGCGGCGGCACGGTGATGCTCACGCCCGCGAGGCGGTAGTAGAGGTCTTCGCGGAACAGGCCTTCGCGCACGCGCTGCTCCAGGTCGCGGTGGGTGGCGGCGATCACGCGCACGTCCACCGGCACCGGTCGCGCGCCGCCCACGGGCCGCACCTCGCCTTCCTGCAGCACGCGCAGCAGCTTCACCTGGAAGGCCGGCGAGGTCTCGCCGATCTCGTCGAGGAACACCGTGCCCCCGTGCGCGCGCTGGAACAGGCCGGGGTGGTCTTCGTAGGCGCCGGTGAAGGCGCCGCGCTTGTGGCCGAACAGCTCGGACTCCAGCAGCGTGTCGGGAATGGCCGCGCAGTTCTCCACCACGAAGGGGCCGGTCAGGCGCGGCGAGGCGTAGTGGATCGCGCGCGCCAGCAGCTCCTTGCCGGTGCCCGATTCGCCGAGCACCAGCACCGAGAGGTCGTAGCGCGCCACGCGCTGCGCCATGGCGCACACGCCGTCCAGCGGGCTGCCGGGGGCGCGCACCAGGCGGTCGAAACCGAAGCTGGCGCGCGCGCGGTCGATCTGCGTGGCGGTGCGCTGGCGCAGCACGCCGGTGCTGGTGCGCAGCTCCAGGTCGAGCCGGCTGGTCTGGCGCTGCAGGGCCTGCGCTTCGACCGCGTTGCGCACCGAGTCCAGCAGGTGGTCGGGCGCCCAGGGCTTGAGGATGTACTGGTAGATGCCGGCCTCGTTGATGCCGGCGATGATGTCTTCGCTGTCGGTGTAGCCCGAGATCACCATGCGCACCGCGTCGGGCCAGCGCTCGCGCACTTCCTTGAGGAAGCTCACCCCCGTCATGCCAGGCATGCGCTGGTCGCACAGGATCACGCTCACCGGCTGGCGTTCGAGCAGGCCGCGCGCCTCCTCGGCGCTGCTGGCGGTGAACACGGTGAAGTCCTCGTCCAGCGTGCGGCGCATCGCGTCCTGCGAGCGCACCTCGTCGTCCACCACCAGCACGGTGGGCAGCACGTCGGCGGGGAAGGGCGCGTTCATCGGTGCAAGGCGAGGTGCCGGGGCGTCCACGCGTGCGGCAGCTTGTGCACGAAATGGTGGCGCGCCACGTGGTAGCTGGGGTCGAAGCCGTAGAAGTTGCGGTGCATGCGCGCGAGTTCCTGTTCGCGGTGGTGGGCCAGCGGGCGGCGCGCTTCGTCGCGCTCGCGGGTGGCCTGTTTGGCCGCCAGCCTCTGCGGCAGATTGTAGGAGGCGGCGAGCGCCAGCGCGCGCTGCAGACAGCGGTCTTCGAAGCCCTCGCGTCCCGTTCCGTCGCAGTGGTCGATCAGCGTCAGGTGCCAGGCGTCGAGCGCGCGCAGCGGCGTGCGCTGGCGCATGAGCGCCTGCGCACCGGCCTCGCCCAGGCGGCGTGGCAGCAGGTAGGTCCAGTACTCCGAGCCGTACAGGTTGCCCATGTTCTTGTAGTGCGGGTTGAGCACCACGCCCTCGTGCGCCCACACCTCGTCGGCCGCGAGCGCGAGGAAGGCGCCGCCCGCGCCCGCGTTGCCGCGCAGCAGGCTCACCGTGAGGCGGTCGGTGGTCTCGATCACCGACAGGGCCAGGTCGTTCATGGCCTGGATGTTGCGCCACGAGGCGTCGGCCGCGCTGTCGCCGCTGCGGTGGGCGGCGGCCTCGATGGCGTTGAGGTCGATGCCGTTGCTGAAGAAGTCCTCGCCGCCCATCAGCAGCAGCACGTTCACCGGCCGCTCGCGCACCGCCAGCCAGGCCGCGCGCAGGCGCTCGCAGCGAGCGGTGGACATGGCGCCGTTGTGGAAGTCGAAATGCAGGCAGCCCACGCGCGCGCCCTCGGGGCCGTGCTCGCTGTAGCGCAGCTCGCCCCATTCGTCCTCGGGCCGTTGCAGCGGCGCGGGCAGCTCGGGCAAGGCGGCGGCCTCGGCGGCGAAGGCCTGTGCCGCCGCCTGCTTGAAACCGGCGGCTTCGCCCACGCGGCGCACATGGCCGATCCACACGCCGCCGTCGCGCGTGCGGCGCAGCAGCGCGCCGTCGCGCTGGGCCAGCAGCTCACCCGGTGCCGCGTGCGCGAAACCCGCCATCGCCGCGCCGGACGCCGCGTGCCCGTCCATCAGGTGGCAGGCCTGGCCCCAGAGCGCGTCGAGCACGCCGGGCTGGCCGTCGGCGCAGCGCAGGCGCGCGAGCACCTCCGCCGTGGTGTGCTGCGCCCAGTGAATGGCGCGGTCGGCCTGGCGCATCGCGGGGCGCCATGACGCGGGCGGCGGTGGTTCGCCCGTGCGCTCGCCATCGGCAAAGCGCTGCACCGCGGCCAGGGTGGCGGCGAGCGCGGCCTGCGTGACCTCGCGCCGGTACAGGCTGCCCTTGGCCGCCTGGCGCAAGGGAAAGGCCGCGTGCGCCCACACCGGGCCCGCGTCGAACTCGGCGTTGGCCTGCAGCACGGTCACGCCCCAGTCGCGCTCGCCGCGCAGCACCGCCCAGTCCAGCGCGTTCGGCCCCTGGTCGCCCGGCGGGCCGGGGTGCACCACCAGGCAAGGCAGTGCCTGCCACACGCTGGCCGGGATGCGGCGCTTCAGGAACGGCGCGATCAGCAGCTCGGGCTGGAACAGGGTCACCGCCTCTTCGGTCACGCGGTCGTTGATGTCCAGCTCCACGCTCACCCGGTGGCCGCGCGCGCGCAGCTCGGCGAACAGCCGCTGCGTGAGGCTGTTGAAGCTGTGGCACAGCAGCAGGATGCGCAGGCCAGCAGGGGCCGGGGCGTTCATGGCATCAGCAGATCCGCGGCAACTGCTCGCCACTCAACCAATCGACGACGCGCCGACCGCCGAAGCGCGTGGCCATCTGCACGAAGTGGTGCGGGTCGGCCGTCACCTCGCCGATGCGCGCGGCATCCGTGCCCAGCGGGTGGGCGCGCATGGCCGCGAGCACGGCCTCGGCCGCCTCGGGCGCGCACACAGCGACCAGCTTGCCTTCGTTGGCCACGTAGAGCGGGTCCAGCCCGAGCAGCTCGCAGGCCGCGTCCACCTGCGGCCGCACGGGGATGGCGGCCTCCTGCAGCAGCATGCCCACGCCGGACTGGCGCGCGATCTCGTTGAGCGTGGTGGCCAGGCCGCCGCGCGTGGGGTCGCGCAGCACGCGCACCGCGCCCGGCGCGGCCGCGAGCATGGCCGCCACCAGCGTGTGCAAGGCGGCGGTGTCGCTTTCGATGGTGGTCTCGAAGGCCAGCGATTCGCGCTGCGAGAGCACGGCCACGCCGTGGTCGCCGATGGTGCCGGAGAGCAGCAGCACGTCGCCCGCGCGCGCGTTGCGCCCGCTGATGTCCACGCCCGGCGGCAGCACGCCGATGCCGGTGGTGCTGATGAACACGCCGTCGCCCTTGCCTTTTTCCACCACCTTGGTGTCGCCGGTGACGATGGGCACGCCCGCGTCCCGCGCGGCCTGTGCCATGGAGTGCACCACGCGCTGCAGCTCGATCAGCGGGAAGCCTTCTTCCAGGATGAAGCTCGCGCTCAGCCACAGCGGCGTGGCGCCGGACATGGCCACGTCGTTGACGGTGCCGTGCACCGAGAGGCAGCCCACGTCGCCGCCGGGGAAGAACAGCGGCGAGACCACGTGGCCGTCGGTGGCGACCACCAGCCGGCCCTGGCCGGGGTCGAGCGCGGGCAGGGGCAGCACCGCGCCGTCGTCGCCCTGGCGCAGCCAGGGGTTGTCGAAGGCGGCGAGAAACAGCTCTTCGATCAGCTGCGCGGCGGCCTTGCCGCCCGCGCCGTGGCCCATGTCGATGCGACCGTGTTTGATGTCCAGTGGTCGCGTGTAGTCTTTTTTCATGTCAGCTTTCCAAAGCCTCCGGAGCGCCATCCAGAGGCACCGAGGAACCGGCTTTGCCGGGCCTCGGGTGCCGTCCCCCTCCCGCCGAAGGCGAGAGAGGGGGAAGCCGCGAAGCGGCGCAGGGGGTGACCGCCTGTACATCTCGAAAACGCCCATAGGCGTAATGCGCGGCGCAGGCGCCTTCGCTGGACACCATGCACGAGCCCACCGGGTTCTCGGGCGTGCACACGGTGCCGAAGATCTTGCAGTCGGTCGGCTTCTTCACGCCGCGCAGGATCGCGCCGCACTCGCAGGCCTTGTTGTCGGCCACCGGGCGGTAGGTCAGCGCGAAGCGGCGCTCGGCGTCGAATTCGGCATATGCCTCGCGGATCTTCAGCGCGCTGTAGGGCACCTCGCCCAGGCCGCGCCACTCGAAGCTGGGCCGCAGCTCGAACACCTCGGACACGAGCGCCTGCGCCTTGAGGTTGCCTTCGCTGGTGACGGCGCGCTTGAACTGGTTTTCCACGTGGGCGCGGCCTTCGTTGACCTGGCGCACCAGCATCAGGATGGCCTGCATCACGTCCAGCGGCTCGAAGCCGGCGATCACCACCGGCTTGCGGTACTCCTCGGCGAAGTGCTCGTAGGGGCCGGCGCCGATCACGATGCTCACGTGCGCCGGGCCCACGAAACCGTCGATGGGCACGGTGCCGTACTCGCGCACCTCGGGCGACTCCAGGATGTGGGTGATGGCCGAAGGCGTGAGCACGTGGCAGCACAGCACGCTGAAGTTGGTGAGGCCTTCGCGCTGCGCGAGCTGGATCGTGAGCGCGGTCGGCGGCGTGGTGGTCTCGAAGCCGATGGCGAAGAAGACCACCTCGCGCTGCGGGTTCTGGCGCGCCAGCGCCAAGGCATCGGCGGCCGAGTACACCATGCGGATGTCGCCACCGCGCGCCTTGGCGCGGATCAAGGAAAGGCTTTCCGACGCCGGCACGCGCATGGTGTCGCCGTAGGTGCAGACGATGGCGCCCTGCGCGAGCGCCAGGCCGATCGCCTGGTCGATGCGGCCGATCGGCAGCACGCAGACCGGGCAGCCCGGGCCGTGCACCATCTTCACGTTGGGCGGCAGCAGCTCCATCACGCCGTAGCGCGAGATCGCGTGCGTGTGGCCGCCGCAGAATTCCATGAAGCTGTAGGTTCGGTCGGGGCGGGCTTCGGCGGCGATGCGCACACCCAGCTGCTGGGCGATGTCACCGTCGCGGAATTCGTCGATGTATTTCACGGCTGGACCTCCGCATTCAGGGCCGCCATCTCGGCGAACAGCGCCAGCGTGCGCTCCGCCTCTTCGGGGTCGATGGTGCCGATGGCGTGGCCCACGTGCACGATCACGTAGTCGCCGACCTCCACATCGGCCACCAGGGCGATGGAGATCTCCTTGCGGATGCCGCCGAGATCGACCACCGCCTGGTCGTTGGGCCGCAGCTCCACCAGCCGCGCGGGGATGGCTAGGCACATGGTTCGGTTTCCTTTTCGTGGGGCGTTGTCTGAACGGAAGCGGGGGATTCGAGCTGGCGCGCGGCCGCCCAGGCCTGGCCCAGGGCCAGCCCGGCGTCGCCGCAGCCGTGCTGGCCGGGCAGGTGCACGCCGAGGCCGGCGCCGCGCAGGCGCTCGGTCACGCGCTCGCGCAGCAGGCGGTTGAAGAAGCAGCCGCCGCCCAGGCACATGGTGGTGCTGCCGTGGTCGTGCGCGGCGCGCGTGGCCCAGTGCGCCAGCGCATCGGCCAGCGCGATGTGAAAACCCGCCGCCGCCTCGTCCACGCGGTCGGTGCGCACGTCGAGCAGCGCGGCGAACAGGCCGCGCAGGTCGAGCCGGCGCTGGCCGTCGGGCAGGGCGTCGGTGAGCAGGTCCACCAGCGAGGCGGGCAGGGGTGGCTGCGCCGGGTGCAAGGCGAGCCAGCGCGCGGCGGCGGCTTCGAGCGCGATGGCGGCCTCGGCCTCCTCGGTCTGGCGCACGCTCAGGCCCAGTGCGGCGGCGGCGGCGTCGAACCAGCGCCCGGCGCTGCTGGTGGGCGGGCAGTTCAGCCCGCGCGCCAGCATCTGCTGCACGCCGCTGGCCGTGGCCTGGCCGACCACGGGGGCGAAGCGTGGCACGGTCTCCGCGCCCCGGCCCAGCGCGTGCAGGGCGCTGGCGGCCATGCGCCAGGGCTCGCGCGCGGCGCGGTCGCCGCCGGGCAGGGCCAGCGGGTGCAGGTGGCCCAGGCGCTGGCAATCCGCGCCGTCCACGAGCAGCAGTTCGCCGCCCCAGGCGGCACCGTCGTCGCCCAGGCCCACGCCGTCGAGCGCGAGGCCGATCACCGGGCCTTCGATGCCGTGTTCGGCCACCACGGCCGCGATGTGCGCGTGGTGGTGCTGCACACCGATGGCGGGCACGCCCAGCGATTCGGCGAGGTCCATCGCCAGGCGGCTGCTGAAGAAGTCCGGGTGCAGGTCGTGCGCCACCGCGGCCACCGGGCCGTGCTGCTGCAGCAGCGCGCGGGCCGAGGCTTCGAGCGCGGCGCAGGCGGCGGGGTCGCTCAGGTCGCCGTGCACCGCCGTCCAGTGGGCCCGGCCCTGCGCGTCGAGCAGGCACGCGGCGTTCTTCAGCCAGGCGCCGCAGGCGAGCACGGGGGTGGTGGCCATCATGCGTGGACGTGGTGATCGTGGTCGTGGTGCATCTGGTGGTCCAGCCAGTGCAGCCAGGCGTCCATGCCGTCGCCGGTGGTGGCGCTGAGCTGGATCACCTCGATGCCCGGGTTCACGCGCCGCGCGAGCTCGATGCAGCGCGCCACATCGAAGCGCACGTGCGGCAGCAGGTCGGTCTTGTTGAGCACCATCAGCGAGGCGGCGGCGAACATGTCGGGGTACTTCAGCGGCTTGTCCTCGCCCTCGGTCACCGAGAGGATGGCCACCTTGGCGGCCTCGCCCAGGTCCCACACGGCGGGGCACACCAGGTTGCCCACGTTCTCGATGAACAGCAGGCTGTGTTCGCCGTGGTGGTGATGGTGGTGATCGTGGTCATGGTGATCACCGTGGTGCGAGTGCAGCCGCGCGAAGGCCTCGGCCACCATGGGCGCGTCGAGGTGGCAGCCCTTGCCGGTGTTGACCTGGATCGCGGGCGCGCCGGTGGCGCGGATGCGGTCGGCGTCGAAGCTGGTCTGCTGGTCGCCCTCGATCACCGCCACGTGCAGGCCGGGCGCGCGCGCCTTGAGCGCCTCGATGGTGGCGCACAGCAGCGTGGTCTTGCCCGAGCCCGGGCTGGACACCAGGTTGAGCGCGGTCACGCCGTGCGCGTGGAAGTGCGCGCGGTTGTGCGCGGCCACGCGGTTGTTGGCGCCGAGGATGTCGGTCTCCAGCTTGATGGCGCGCGCCTGGCTCATGCCGGGCACCGAGACGCGCGCGGCACCGGCACCGAAGTGCAGGTCGCCATTCGCGGGGTTCACCTGCAGCGCGGCCGGCGCGGCCACGGCGGCGCCCTCGACATGGTCACTGCATCCACATACGACACACATGGTCGGTCTCCTGTTTTCGTGGGGGTTCAATCATCGGCCACCTGCATGTCGAGCACACGCAATTCGGTGCCGGTGCTCGGCTGCAAATGGAAACTGCCGCAAGCCGGGCAGGCGTCGCCGCGCTGGGCCAGGGCCACGGTCTGCGAACAACCCAGGCACCAGGCCTGGCCCGGGGGTTCTTCGATCTCGATCGCCGCGCCTTCGAGCAGCGTGCCGGGGGCGAGGGCTTCGAGCGCGAAGCGCAGCGCGCGCACGTCCACGCCCGCGAGCTGGCCGGCCTCGAGCCGCAGCGCGAGCAGGCGCTGGAAGCCTTCGCGCGCGGCCGTGTCCTCCACCAGCTGGAGCACGCCGCCGGCGAGGCTGGCCTCATGCATGGTCCACCTCCGGGGCGCGCGCGAGGTGTTCGATGGCGAAAGGCACGCAGGGGTCGAAGGCGGCCACCAGCAGGTTCACACGCCGCGCGATCGCGCAGTCGGGCAGCTCGGGGTCGAGCCGCGCCAGGCGCTGCGCCACCTCGCCTTGCGGGTGGAAGTTCCATTCGGTCGGCGCGACCACGCGGCAGGCCAGCACGCGCTGCGCCTCGGGGTCCACCTCGACCTGGTGCACCAGCAGGCCGCGCGCCATCTCCACCCAGGCCAGGCCGCGCCGGGGGCCGGTGGCCACGGCGCCCCAGTCCAGGCAGGCGTCGCCGCCGTCGATCGCGAGGCGCACCAGCTCGGCGATGCGGGTGCCCAGCAGCGCCCAGGGCGTGAGCGGCACGCCGTCGGCCACGGCACCGAGGCGGCTCCAGGGGCCGGTGTGGGCGCAGGCGCCGTGCCACAGCGGGCGCAGCGCGAAGGCGGGCTTGTGCGCGAGCGTGGCGCCCAGCATGCACAGGCTGGGCGGGTGGGCGTGCGGGCGCAGCGCGGTCTCGTGCGCGAGCGGGGCGAAGGCGTCGGCGCTGTGGGCGCGGCGCAGCAGCAGGGGCAGCCACTGTTCGTGGCGCTGGGCCCAGGTGTCGAGCCAGTCGGTGCCGCCGGCCTGCCAGGCCGCGAGCCAGTCGCTCGCGGGCATGCGCAGCAGCGCGTGCTGCAGCCAGTGGCGCAGCGCGGGCCAGGGGGCGGGGTCGTCCTGCGCGGGCCAGGGGCAGCCGCGCAGCGCGGCGGCGGCCTGGGCCGCGGTGGGCGCGTCACCCGGTGCGAGCAGGCGCGGCCAGTCCAGCCCGATGCGGCGGAGGTGCTCGGCCGCGGTCTCGCGGCGCAGGCGCTCGGCCACGGCCTGGGGCGGCGGCAGCAGGCCGGGCGCGGCCGCGCCGATGGCGAGCTGGCAACACAGGCGGTGCGCGTGGCTGCACAGGTTGAACAGGCTGGCCATGAGCCCGGGCAGGCGCGCCGGCGGCACGCCGTGGCCCATGCGCGCGGCCCAGTCCTGGCGCGTGCTCTGCAGGCTGTGCGGCGGCGGCGCGCCTGGCGTGAAGCGCAGGGCGCCCGCCAGGTGGGCCAGACCGCCGGGGGCGACCAGGTTCATGCGCGGCCTCCCAGGAAGAAGGCGCGGCGCGAGGG
>NZ_JBYTAE010000100.1:0-19869 GCF_058787875.1 Hydrogenophaga sp. FW305-3-2-15-A-LB1
GTCTTGGTGGGGGCGGGGGGCTTCTTGGGCATCGGGCTTGGGTCAGTGCCAGACATTATCGAACGAGAAGCCCCCCGGTTCCGCTGGCGCAGGTCAACCCGCGCTTTGCATGGTCTGGGCGCGCGCGCTCAGGGTCGCCGCGTCGAAGCCCGCCACCTTCTGGTAGCCCTGGGTGATCGCGGCGATTTCCTCGGGTGTGATCAGGTCGCTGACCACGTCGTCGGGCCCCTTGATGCGTTCGCGCGCCAGTTGCAGCACCGCTTCCGGGCCCAGCGTGCGGTTGCTCGCGACGACCTTCGCGGTGGCCGGCAGCCGGCGGCTTTCGTACAGCTTGAGCGCGGCGTGCACGTCCAGGTCCGCCTCGCTGAAGGCGGTGCCCAGCGCGTCCGCGTCCAGGATGGCCTGGGACGCGCCGTTGGCGCCGATGGGGTACATCGGGTGCGCGGCATCGCCCAGCAGCGAGACGCCCCCCTGGCTCCAGAAGGGCAGCGCCTCGCGGTCGGCCATCGGGTACACGAAGATCCGCTCGGTGGCGCGGAACAGCGCCGGCACGTCGAGGAAGTCGAAGTGCCAGTCGGCGAAGGCCGGCAGGAACTCCTCCACCGTGGCGGCGCGGTTCCAGTCCTCGCGCTGGTACTTGGCGTCGCGGCCGATGTTGATCTCGGCCACCCAGTTGATCAGCGAACGGCCGCGCTGGGCCGCCTCGCGCGAGATCGGGTAGATCACGGCCTTGCTGTCGTGGTGGCCGCAGATCACCATGGTCTCGGTGTCGAGGAAGGGCTCGCGCTCCACGGCGCCGCGCCACATCATCGTGCCGGAGAAGACCAGCGGCGATGCGTCGGGGTGCAGTTGCGCGCAGGTCGCCGAGTGGATGCCGTCGGCGCCGATGAGGGCGTCGAAGCGTTCGCTGGTCACCTCCCCGGTGCTGCCCTGGCGCATGTGCACCCGCACCCCGCTGCCTTCGTGCTCGAAGTGGTCCATGCGGTGGTCGGTGCGCACGGCGCCGATCTCGCGCTGCACGGCGCGGTGCAGCAGCATCTGCAGCTGGCCGCGGTGGATGGAGTACTGCGGCCAGGGCGAGCCGGCGTGCAGGCCGCGCGGGTCGCGCTGGATCAGCTGGCCGTACTGCGTGCGGTACTCGATGGCCCGGGTCTGGATGCCCGTGGCCTTGAGCTCGTCACCCAGCCCCAGGCCGTAGAGCACGCCCGCGCCGTGGGGCAGCAGGTTGATGCCCACGCCCAGCGGCTGCAGCTCGCGCGCGGCGTCGATGAGGCTGACCTTGACGCCCAGGCGGTGCAGCTTGAGGGCCGCGGTCAGTCCACCGATCCCCGCGCCGGCGATGAGGACGGACGGCTTCATTGCAGGTCCTCGGGAATGATGCGGCCGCTGTCGGCGATCAGTTCGTCGTCGAGGTAGAACTGGTGGTGGCGCAGCGCGAAGTCCTGGTGGCAGCCCGTGGTGTGCTTGCCGCCGAAGGTGGCGTTCTCGCCCAGCGCGAACAGCGTCGTGCCCCAGGCGGTGCGCCCGTCCTGGCCGATCACGTCCAGCGGATTCTGGAAGTTCAGCGAGTTCCACAGCGCGCGGCGGTGCGAGCCCCAGCCGGTGTGCGAGATCGCGAAGCCTTCGGGGTCCTGCCAGCCCTGGATGTAGTCGCGGATCAGGAAGGCGTCGAGCCCGCCTTCGATGGAGGTCACCGCGCCGTTCTCGAAGCGCATGGTCACCGGGGTGGTGATGTAGCGCTTGGCGGGGTACCAGATGTCGCCCGGGTCCAGCACGATGACGCCGTCGCCCTTGCCTTCGGACGGGATGGTGTACTGGAAGGCGCCGGGCCAGTGGTCCCAGCGGCCCGGCTCGTCGGTGTAGCCGTACTGGCCAATGATGGGGCGCCCGCCGATGTCGAACCAGACGTCCGAGCCGTTCTCCGAGGTGATGCGGATGCGCTTGGCGGCCTTCAGGCGGGCGATGCCGCGCTCCACGCGGGCCTTGTCCTCGATCGTGGGGAACATGCGCTCGAGCGCTTCGACCGGGTCATGGACCATCAGCATGCGCGTACCGCTCTCCAGGATCAGGCGCTGTTCCTTGGAGTGCAGCAGCCCGCCCGTGGAGAGGTCGATCACCAGATCGGCCTGCTTGAGCGTCTCGATGGCCAGCGTGCCGCCGCTCAGGATGGCGGAGGACACGTTGCCGGTGCGGATCACCGGCACCTGCTCGGGGGGCGCGGAGGGGACCATGAGGATCAGCGTCTCGGCCCCGATGTCGCGCGCGGCGCCGTACAGCGCGGCCGCGTAGTCCTGGTTGGCATCCGGCTCGGTCAGCACGATGAGCGATTCGGTGGCCTTGAGCTTGCACAGCTCCAGCATGCGCCTGAACAGCGGAACCAGTTCCGTGGTCTTGAAGGCCGTGGCGGTGGTAACAGACATAAAGCAAAGCTCCTGGTGGTTGAGGGAAAAAAGATTCTAAAAGGAAACTTAGTTTCCGATCAAGAACTTATTGCCTTTCGCACTGGCTTGCATATTGCTCACGCGGTCTCCACTGGCGTTGCGACGGCCTTTTCAGGGACTTTCCGGCGTGGATTCGGGCATTCGAAGCAGCGATTCGCGCTTCAAAAGCACCGTTGATGTGCATGAAAACCCTAATAAGGTGCATAAATTTCCTATTGTCATGTTTTGTTCTTTATAGGAAACTTTCGAGTCCAACGCTTGGTTTTTCGTCCGCTCCCTCCCCACCACCCTTCAAAAGGAACTCCCCATGTCGACGATTCAACGATGGCTGGCTGCCACCTCCCTGGTTCTGGCTGGCGCCCTGCAGCCGGTCCTGGCCCAGTCCACGGTCACGCTCAAGGTCCATCACTACCTGCCGCCGTACTCGCTGGCCCAGAAGCAATTGATCGAGCCCTGGTGCGAGCGCATCTCGGCGCAGTCGGCCGGCCGGCTGAAGTGCCAGATCTTTCCGGCCATGCAGATGGGCGGCACGCCGCCGCAGCTGTTCGATCAGGCCAAGGACGGCGTGGCCGACGTGGTCTGGACGCTGCCGGGCTACCAGGCCGGCCGCTTCCCGTTGACCGAGGTCTTCGAGCTGCCCTTCATCACCAGCAACGCCGAACGCAGCAGCCGCGCGCTGTGGCGCTATGTGGCCCAGCACTCCAGCGCCGAATTCGCCGGCGTGCGCCCGCTGGTGCTGCACGTCAACGACGGCTTCCTGGTGCACACCACCGGGCGCCAGATCAAGGCGCTGGAAGACTTCCGGGGCCTGAAGCTGCGCGCGGCCACGCGCCTCAACGCCAAGCTGATCACGGCCCTGGGCGCCGCGCCCATCTCCATGCCCATGCCACCGGTGCCGGAGGCGCTGTCCAAGAAGGTCATCGACGGCGCGATCCTGCCGTGGGAGGTGATTCCCGCGCTCAAGCTGCAGGACATCGTGAAGTTCCACACCGACATCGACGCGTCGCTGCCGCGCCTGTCCAACACCGTCTTTGCCATGGTGATGAACAACGCGCGCTACGACTCGCTGCCGGCCGACCTGAAGAAGGTCATCGACGCCAACAGCGGCGAGGAGGCCTCGGCCCTGGCGGGCAAGGCGTTCGATGCGGCCAGCGTGCCCGCGCGCAAGACGGCCGAAGACCGCAACAACGTCTTCCACACCGTGCCCGTCGAGGAGGCGCGCCGCTGGATGGCGGTTGCCCAGCCGATCACCGACGAGTGGGTCAAGGAGGTGACGGCCCGCGGCCAGGATGGCAGGAAGCTGCTGGACGCCGCGCGAGCCGCCGAGTAAGCGCATGGCCGCTCTGATTCACAAGACCAGCACGGTCTTCGCCGTGGCCGCGGGCGTGATCGCCTCGGCCGCCGCGCTGTTGACCACGCTGAGCATTCTGGGGCGCTGGTTCTGGTCGGCGCCGATTCCCGGCGACGTGGAGCTCACGCAGTTCGGCATCGCCATCAGCATCTCGATGTGCCTGCCATGGTGCCAGCTGCGACGCGGCAACATCATCGTGGACTTCTTCACTTCGCGCAGTTCGTCGCGCACGGTGCGGGTGCTCGACGCCATCGGCGCCGTGGCACTGGCCGCGATGATGGGCGTGCTCGCCTGGCAGACCGCCGTGGGCGCGGCCGCCTCGCGCGCCGTGGGGGAGACCACCATGATCCTGGGTCTGCCGATGTGGCTGGTCTACGCGGTGCTCGCACCCGGGCTGGCCATGACGATGCTGATCGCGCTGCTGCAGGCGGCCGGCGTCATCGCCGACCAGGACGAGGCCGCGCGCGAGCCGTTGCTGGGGGTGGCGCCATGAGCATGATGACCATTGCCCTGCTGATGTTCGCCGGCATGCTGCTCCTGATGGCGGTGCGCATCCCGATCGCGGTCGCCATGTTCGTGGCCGGCGCGCTGGGTTACCTCGCGGTCTCCGGGCCGCTGCCGCTGCTCGCCCTGCTCAAGGGCGCCGCCGTCGGGCGGCTGTCGGTGTACGACCTCACGGTGGTGCCGCTGTTCCTGCTGATGGGCCAGTTCGCCACCCAGGGGGGTCTGTCGCGCGCGCTGTTCCAGGCGGCCTCGTCGCTGGTGGGCCACGTGCGCGGCGGCCTGGCCATGGCGTCCATCCTGGCCGCGGGCGGCTTCGGCGCGGTCTGCGGGTCCTCGGTGGCCACCTCGGCCACGATCACCCAGGTGGCCTATCCCGAGATGAAGCGCCACGGCTACAGCGGCCGGCTGTCCACCGCCGCGCTGGCCACCGGCGGCACCATGGGCATCCTGATTCCGCCCTCGGTGCCGCTGGTGATCTACGCGCTGCTGACCGAGCAGAACATGGCCAAGCTGTTCGCGGCCTCGCTGATCCCCGGTCTCATCGCGATGTTCGGCTACCTGGGCGTGGTCTGGCTCTACTGCCGCCTGCGCCCCGATCTGGCCCCGCCGGCCGCGGCGATCGGCTGGCGCGAGCGGCGCCAGGCGCTGGCGAAGATCTGGCCCATCGCGCTGATCTTCCTCTCGGTCTTCGGCGGCATCTACGGCGGCGTGTTCACGCCGACCGAGGGCGCGGCCGTGGGCGCCGTGGGCACCTTCGTGGCGGGCGTGGCCTTCGGCGAGCTGCGCAAGCGCGAGATCGCGCGCTCCTTCGTGGGCGCGGCGGAGACGTCGGCGATGGTGTTCATGATCTTCATGGGCGCCGACCTGATGAACGCGGCGCTGGCGCTCACCCGCATGCCGCACGAACTCTCCGAGTGGATCGGCCAGCTCGGCGTGTCGCCCGTGACCATCGTGGCCTGCGTGATGCTGCTCTACATCCTGCTGGGCTGCGTCATGGACGAGCTGTCGATGCTGATGCTCACCATCCCGGTGATCTTCCCGACCATCATGTCGCTCGACCTCTGGGGCCTGGGCGCGGAGGACAAGGCCATCTGGTTCGGCGTGCTGGTGCTGATGACCGTGGGCATCGGGCTGATCGCGCCGCCCATCGGGCTGAACGTCTGCGTCGTCAACGGCATCGTCAAGGACGTGCCCATCGTCGAGACCTACAAGGGCGTGCTGCCCTTCGTGCTCAGCGACATCGTGCGCCTGGCGCTCACGGTGATGTTCCCCAGCATCGCGCTGGTCACCGTCTGGTGGTTGTTCTGATGGGAGCCGACATGCCATGGCCTGTGAATGAAGGCTTCTTCGAACTGGGCGACCACCCGCTGGCCGCGGGTGGCCAGCTGCCACGCGCGCGCCTGGCCTGGAAGACCCACGGCACGCTCTCGCCCTCCGGCGACAACGTGATCCTCTACCCGACCAGCTTTGCCGTGCGCCACGGCGACATCGAATGGCTGATCGCGCCCGAGGGCATCCTGGACCCGACGCGCTGGTTCATCGTGATCGTGGACATGTTCGGCAACGGGCTGTCCTCCAGCCCGTCCAACACGCCGGACTACCCGGCGCTGGTGACGGCCGCCGACAACGTGAGCGCCCAGCGCCGGCTGCTGCGCGAGCACCTGGGCGTGCAGCGGCTGGCCTGTGTCTACGGCTGGTCCATGGGCGCGCAGCAGGCCTACCACTGGGCCGCGCTGTACCCGGACGAGGTGGAGCGGGTCGTCGTCAACTGCGGCAGCGCCCGCACGGCGGTGCACAACCAGGTCTTTCTGGATTCGCTCATCGCCACGCTGGAGGCCGCGCCCGAGCACCTGGGGCAGGGGCGCTTCTCGGCGCCACCGGCCGCCGCGTTGCGCGCCTTCGGCCGCATCTACGCGGCCTGGGCCCTGAGCCAGGACTTCTTCCGCGCGGACCTGCACCGCTCGGCCTTTGGCGCGCCCGACCTGGAGACCTTCCTGCGGGCCAACTGGGACGGGCGTTTTGCCGCGCGCCATGCGCAAGACCTGCTGGCCCATTTGCGCGGCTGGCACGCCAGCGACATCAGCGCCAACGCGCGGCATGGCGGTGATCTCACGGCGGCGCTGCGCGCCATCACGGCGCGCGTGCTGCTGATGCCGGGCGCCACCGACCTCTATTTCCGCGTCGCCGACAACGAACTGGAGCTGCCCCACCTGCGCCACGCGCGCCTGCTGCCCATCCCCAGCGTGTGGGGACACCTGGCCGGCAATCCGCAGCGCAGCCCCGAAGACGCCGCCTTCGTGCGCGCCGCGGTGCGCGAATGGCTGGCATCCTGACCGAGAGCCCGATGACATGAACCCCCAAGACTATGCGCGCCTCGGCGCGCTCGAACTGCGCAAAGCCATCGCCTCGGGCCGCACCTCGGTGCAGGCCGTGGTGGAGGCCGCGTTCGCGCACATCCACGCGCGCGAACCGGCCATCCACGCCTGGCGGCACCTGGACGAGGCCGGCGCGCTGGCCCACGCCCGCGCGCTCGACCACCAGGGCGCCCCCGGCCTGCTGGGCGGCGTGCCGCTGGCGGTCAAGGACGTGCTCGATACCGCCGACATGCCCACGCGCTACGGTTCCCCCATCTACGCGAACCACCAGCCCACGAAGGACGCGGCCTGCGTGGCGCTGGCGCGCGGCGCCGGTGCCGTGCCCCTGGGCAAGACGGTGACCACCGAGTTCGCCTACTTCTCCCCCGGGCCGACCGCCAACCCGCGCAACACCCGCCACACCCCGGGCGGCTCCTCCAGCGGCTCGGCCGCCGCCGTGGCCGACGGCATGGTGCCGCTGGCCTTCGGCACGCAGACCGCCGGCTCGCTCATCCGGCCCGCGTCCTATTGCGGCGTGTTCGCGCTCAAGCCGACCTTCGGCAGCGTGGACGGGGCCGGCGCCAAGCGCTTCGCGCCCTCGCTGGACACCCTGGGCTGGCTGGCGCGCAACGCCGACGACCTGGAGCTCATGCGCTGCCTGCTCACGGGCCAGGCCCACCGCGAACTCGGTGTGCGGCCGGCCGCCACGCTGCGCCTGGGCCTGTGCCGCACGCACGAATGGGCGCAGGCCGACGCGGGCGGCCAGGCCGCCTTCGCAGAGGCTGCCGAGCGCGCGCAGGCGGCGGGCATCACCGTGGTGCCGGTGCCCATGCCGGACACCCTGGTGGGCCTGCTGCAGGCGCAGAAGACCGTGATGGCCTACGAGGCGGCGATCGAGCTGGCGGCCGAGGCCGAGCGCCATGCCGATCAGCTGAGCCCGGCCATGCGCGCGCTGCTGGAGACCGGCCGCGCCACGTCGCGTGCCGACCACGAGAGTGCGCAGGCCCTGGCGCACGCCGGCCGGGCGGCACTGTCCGGCCTGGTGCGCGAGGTGGACGCCTGGCTGGTGCCCGCCGCACCCGGCGAAGCGCCCGAAGGCCTGGCGGCCACCGGCGACCCGGTGTTTTCCCGCGTGTGGACGCTGCTGGGCTGGCCCTGCGTGAACGTGCCCGGGCTCGTGGGACCGGGCGGCCTGCCCATCGGCATGCAGCTGGTCGGGCCGCCGGGCAGCGACCGCGCGCTGCTGGAGGCGGCCGCCTGCCTGCACCGCGTGCTGGCGCCCGCGGGCTGAGTCAGGCCTCGAGCAAGGCGGCGCGCAGCCGCTCCAGCTCGCGCGGGCCCAGGCCCATGGCGCTTTCCAGGTAACGGGGCAGGCCGCCGAACTCCTGCTCGATGGTGGTGAAGGCCGCGTCGAGAAAAGCGGGCTGCACGCTCCAGAGCACGTCCATCACATGCGCCGGGCCGCGCGCTTCCACCAGCGGGCTGCGCACGTAGAGGTGGTTGGTGAGCAGGTAGTCCTGCACGATGTCGTTGCGCGAAACGCCCAGCGCGCTGAGCAGCAGCGCGGCCGCGAAGCCGGTGCGGTCCTTGCCGGCGGTGCAGTGGAACACCAGCGGCGTGGGCTGGTCGAGCAGGTGGCGGAAGAAGCGCGCGTACACCGGCGCGCCTTCGCGCGCGAAGCCCCGGTAGGTCTGGCACATCAGCGCCACGGTCTCGGCCTCGGTGGGCACCTGCTGGGCCGCGAGCAGTTCCTGCACGCGGTGCACCACGGTGGGTTCGATCGACAGCGCCAGCGTGGTCAGGCCCTCGACCTCGGAGGGAAGGGTGGCGCTTTCGGCCACGCCACGGAAGTCGATGCGGTGCGTGACGCCCAGGCTTTGCAGCGTGGCCCGGTCTTCGGGCGTGAGGCCCGCGAGGTGGTCGGAGCGGTAGACGCGGCGCTGGCGCACGCGCCGCCCGTCCAGGCCGGCGTGGCCGCCGAGGTCGCGGAAGTTGGAGGCGCTGCTCAGCAGGCGTGGCGGAATGGCGGAGGGGGGCGGTGTCGACATGCGGCCATTGTCGCGCCCCGCCGATGTCAGGGTTTTTTGGCCGGTGCGGGCGCGGTGGCCACCAGCACGCAGGGGTCGCCCCCGGTCTTGTCGCCCTGCTCAATCAAGGGGATCACCGCTGCCGCCGGGCCCGCCGCCGCGCCCAGCGCGAGGGCACCGAGCACCCGGCCCGCCAGGCGCCGGCCCTCGATGCCCACATCGGGGTTGCCCAGCGTGCCGGTGACGGTGATGGGCGTGCGCAGCGAGAGCGGCGACCAGTCCTTGGGCTTGGCGACCAGGCGCAGGGCCATCGACTCGTCGCGCAGGTTGACGTGGCCGTCGATGCGCACGGTGCTGTCGCGGTTGTCGATCACCGCCAGCCGGGGTTCGAGCACGCCGTTGCGCGCCACCATGTCGAAGCGCGCGCAGTTCAGGGGCAGCGGGTGGTCGCCCCGGATCAGCACGCCCAGGGCCTGCGCCAGGTCCAGGCCCATGGCCTCGGTGGCCAGGTGGGAGATGGTGCCGTCGCGCAGCGTCAGATCGACCGGGCCGTTCAGCGAGCCCAGGATGTCGGCCGTGGAGTTGCCCGCGCCGCGCACGTCCAGCTTGGCGGAGAGCACGCCGGTGACGTAGGAACGCACCGCCTGTTCGCCGCCCTGGCGCGCCTGTTCACGTTCTTTCTTCAGGGCCTTGGTGGCGTTGGCCGAGGGGGCGGGGGGCGCGGCGTCCTTGCGCATCCCGCGCATCCAGCCCGCGATGTCCACGCCGGCGACGTCCAGCCGCGCCTGCCATTTCGCGGGTTGCGCGTTGGCGTCGAGCTGGGTCATGCCCTTGAACTGGCCGCCCGACACCGAGGCCTGCAAGTCGTCCAGGCGCAACACGCCCGCGTCGAGGTGGATGCGGGTCTTGAGTCCCTTCAAGGGCGCCATGGCGTCGGTGCCGAAGTCCACTTCATCGATGGCCACGTTCACGTCGGCGTCCATCACTTTCAGCGAGGGCAGGTCGAAGCGGCGCTGCGGCAGCACGCGGCCCTGGGCTTGCTGCTGCGGTGGCGCCTTGGCGGTGCCGCCTTCGCCACCGATGGCCGGCCCCAGGTCGGCGAACGCGAGTTTGGGGCCGGTGAGCTCGCCCGTGAGGCGGCGCGGGCTGGTGAGCTGGTGAAAGCGCAGGTCGCCCGCGAGGCGGCTGCTGCCGATGGTGGCGCGCGAGGCCTGCAGGCGCCACACGCCGTCGGCTTGCGAGAGCCGGCCGCGCAGGTCGAAGGGCGGGGTCTGCGGCAGGGTGATGCCCAGCGGGCGGCCCACCTCGGCCAGCGAGCGGCCCTGGAACGACAGCGCGCCATCGAGCCGGGGTGTGCCCAGCAAGGCGGCGGCCTGGCCGTCGAACAGCAGCTTGGCCGAGGCCACCGTGCCCGCCACGCGCACCGGCACCCACTGCGCATCGGGCGCGGCCTCGGGGTCCTGCAGCAAGGGCAGGGTGCTGCCCGCGCGCACCTGCAGGTCCATGGGCATGGTGCGGTAGCGGCCCTTGAAGGTGGCCTCATAACCCGAGGCGGCGCCGGTCACGGCCTCGCCTTCGCTGCCTTTCACGCCGATGGCCAGATCGACGTCCTGCACCGCATCCTTCCAGGCGACCTGGCCCTGGCCGATCACGAGCGAACCGAAGCGCGGCAGGCCACCCAGCGGATCGCTGTTCTCTTCGGCGCGAGGCTTGTCGTCCTTATTGCCCAGCTGCCAGTTGGCGTCGCCACCGGCGATGCGCATCAGGTGCGCGTCGAGCTGATCCGCCTGCAGCCGCTGCAGCAGCAGGCGATCCCCGCGCTGCCAGCGCCAGATGTCGCCCCAGTGCCAGACCAGGGTGATGTGGCGCGCATCGAGCAGATGGGGGGCGCCGAAGCGCGCGTCCGAGGCGATGCGCAGGTGCTCCACCTCCAGCCGGGGTCGCCACAGCAGGTGCGTGCGCACCTGGCCCTGCATCTGCACCGGCACGCCGACGCCGCGCGTGGCGGCGTTCTCGATGGGTTGGCGCAGCACGGGCCAGCCGCTGTATTCGCCCCATGCCACGCCCAGAACGAGCACGCCGAGCACGCCAGCGGCGATCCAGAGGGTTCGAGGGCGTCGCCTCTTCGATGGGGGAGGGTTGGTCTGAACGTCCACGCTTCATTGGAACGCAGCATGGGCCGGATCGTTCGGTTTCGGCCCGATGACGCGGCCTTGTCCTACAGGGCGGCGGCGGCCAGCCCGCAGGCCGGTCGATAGAATCCAGATTCCGAATCTGAATGGGTTCTTCCATGCGCGATGCCCCGAGCGGAGATGCCGTGTCGGACACGATGGAGGTGAATGACGAGACGCATGCCCCGGATGCACGCTGGCTCTCACAAGGCGACGACTGGGTGTTGGAACTCAGTGGCGCCTGGCGCGAACACAGCGCCCCTCTCCCCGAGCTTCCGGCCACCGAGGTCGTGGGCGCCGTGCGCGTCCACGCGGACGGCCTGCGCTCGTGGGACGCGCCCCTGGCTTCCGCGCTGTGGCATCAGATCGAACCCTTCGCGCGTCGCGGCGCGGATGTCGACCTGCAGGCCCTGCCCGAAGGCCTGCAGCAGATTCTGGCGCTCGCGCTGGACACCCCGCCCCCCGCCACGGCGGCCCCGGCCGCCACACGCGGCCGCGTGGCCCGCCTGGGTGCGCGCGTCACGGCCTGGTGGGCCCTGCGCCGCAAGACGCTGACCTTCTTCGGCGAGGTGCTGCTGTCCCTGGGGCGGTGGCTGCGCGGGCGCAGCGACATGCGCGCCTCGGACCTCGCGTGGCAGATCGAACAGACGGGGCCGCGCAGCCTGCCCATCGTGGCGCTGGTGTGTTTCCTGGTCGGTCTCATCGTGGCCTACATGGGCGCGGCCCAGCTGCAGCGCTTCGGTGCGCAGAACTACATCGCCGACCTCGTGACGGTGGGCGTGGTGCGCGAGGTCGCGGCCCTGCTGGTGGGCATCGTGCTGGCCGGTCGCGTGGGCGCGGCCTTCGCGGCGCAGATCGGCAGCATGCGCGCCAACGAAGAGGTGGACGCGCTGGCCACCATGGGCGTGAACCCGGTGGACTTCCTGGTGCTGCCCCGCGTGCTGGCGCTGCTCATCGTCGGGCCCATGCTGACCGCCTTCGGCGCGCTGGTGGGCATGGCCGTGGGCTGGCTGGTGGCGGTGGGCATCTATGGCGTCACACCGCTGGAGTACGTGTACGCCAGCGCCCAGGCCATCACGCTGCCGCACGTGGTGGTGGGGCTGATCAAGGGCACCACGTACTCGGTGCTGGTGGCGCTCGCGGGCTGCCTGCAGGGCATGGCGGCGGGGCGCAGCGCGCAGGCCGTGGGCGACGCGACGACGGCCTCGGTGGTGCAGGCCATCGTGTGGATCGTGGTGGTGGCCTCCGCGCTCACCGTGGTGTTTCAACGCCTGGACTTCTAGATGAACGAACACCTGCACGCCCAACCCGCCCCGCCCGAGCCCGGTGCGGAACCGCTGGTGCGCGTGGAGAACCTGACCATGGCGTTCGGCAGCAACGTGATCCAGCGCGACCTGAATTTCGAGATCCTGCCTGGCGAGGTGCTGGCCCTGGCCGGCGGCAGCGGCTGCGGCAAGAGCACGCTGCTGCGCCACCTCATCGGCTTGCAGGTGCCGGCCAAGGGCCGGGTGCTCTACGGTGCGCAGGACCTGTACGCGGCCGACGACAAGGAGAAGGCCGCGCTGCTGCGCTCCTTCGGCGTGATGTTCCAGGCCGGCGCGCTGTGGAGCAGCATGACCGTGGGCGAGAACGTGATGCTGCCCATGCAGGTGCTGACCGACATGGAGCCCGAACGCCGCGAACAGGAGGCCCGCTTCAAGCTCGCGCTCGTGGGGCTGGCGGGCAGTTTCGAGGCCGAACCCGCCACGCTGAGCGGCGGCATGCGCAAGCGCGCGGCCATCGCGCGCGCCCTGGCGCTGAATCCGCAACTGCTGTTCCTGGACGAGCCCTCCGCTGGCCTGGACCCGCTGACCTCCGCCCACCTGGACGAACTGATCATGCACCTGCGGGACGACCTGGGCACCACGGTGGTGATGGTCAGCCACGAACTCGAGAGCATCTTCGCGCTGGCCGACCGCCTGCTGTTTCTGGACGCGCAAAGCAAGACCATGACGGCGCTCGGCCCGCCCAAGGCATTGCGGCAGGACGGCCCGGAGGAAGTCCAGCGCTTCCTGCGCCGCGGTGCCGCCGCCCCCGTCAGAGAGGAAATTCCATCATGAAGCGCAAGGCCAATCCCACCCTCATCGGCACCTTCGTGGTGGCCGGCCTCGCGCTGATCGCGGTGGCCATCATCACGCTGGCCGGCAGCAGCTACTTCACGCGCAAGGAGCGCACCGTGATGTACTTCAGCGGCTCCGTCTACGGCCTGCAGGTCGGCGCGCCGGTGGTGTTCCGTGGCGTGCGCGTGGGCAGCGTGGAGTCCATCGAGGTGTCCTACAACCGCGAGACCGACGCCTTCTCCATTCCGGTGGTGGCCTCGCTCGACAGCGATGCGCTGCGCGGGCTCGATGGCAAGCACGGCGATGCCGCCTCCGATTCCGAACTGGCGCTGCCCGCGCTGGTGGAGCGGGGCATGAGCGCGCAGCTTTCCATGCAAAGCCTGCTCACCGGCCTGCTCTATGTGGACCTGGACCTGCGCCCCAAGCGCGTGGCCAGCACGCATGGCACGCGGCGCGGCCTGACCGAAATCCCGACCGCGCCCACGGCGATCCAGACCTTCCGCGATCAGCTCGAAGGCATCGACCTGCGCAAGATCACCGACGACCTGGCGGCGATCGCCGCTTCGGCCCGCGCCGTGATCTCGGGGCCTCAGCTCAACCAGGCCCTGAGCGACCTGGCCGAGATCACCGCGACCTTCAAGCGCGTGTCCGAGCGGCTCGACAAGCGCCTGGACCCGCTGGCCAACGAATTGCAGCGCTCGCTCGTGTC
The DNA here is from genome assembly GCF_058787875.1 of Hydrogenophaga sp. FW305-3-2-15-A-LB1. Taxonomy (NCBI): domain Bacteria; kingdom Pseudomonadati; phylum Pseudomonadota; class Betaproteobacteria; order Burkholderiales; family Comamonadaceae; genus Hydrogenophaga; species Hydrogenophaga sp. FW305-3-2-15-A-LB1. Next base: position 13,657 of record NZ_JBYTAE010000100.1, read on the forward strand.
CACCCGCACCGCGATGGACGGCATGGAGAAGGCGGCCAAATCGGTGAACGAGAGCGCCGTCGGTTTTGGCCGCACGTCCGAGCGCGTGTCCGACCTGCTGGCGCCCGACGCGCCCCTGGTGCAGAACCTGCAGCGTGCGGCCAACGAGGTGAGCCGCACCGCGGGCGCGCTGCGCGAGGCCACCGCGGGCGATTCGCAGCTGATGGTGGGGGCCGACCGCGCGCTGGACGACCTCTCGCGCGCCGCCCGCGCGCTGCGCGACCTGGCCGAGGCCCTGGAACAACAACCCGATGCGCTCCTGCGGGGCAGAAAGGTCAACGAATGAACCGCCCAGCCATGAACCGACGCGGCCTGCTCGCCGCCCTGGGCCTGGCGCCCGTGGTGTTCGCCGCCGGTTGCGCCGGCACCGATGCGCCGCCCACGCGCTGGTACGAGCTGCGCGCCGAGCCTCCGGAACCCCGGCCGGCGCCCCGCCCGGGCGATGGCGCGGTGTGGGAGGTCTCCGGCCTGGTGCGCCTGCCCGGCTCCCTGGACCGGGACGTGCTGATGGTCTCCAGCGGCGCGTCGTCCCTGCTGCCGCTGCCCGGGCACCGCTGGGCCGAGCCGCTGCGCGAGAGCGTGCCACGCCGCCTGGTGGCCGACCTGGCCCTGCTGCGGGGGGAGGGCCTGGTCTGGCGCGCGCCCGCGCCCTCGGGGGCGAACGTGACGCGGCAGCTGCGCGTCGAGATCGATTCGCTGATGGCCGACAGCGGCCGGCGCACCCTGCGCCTGCAGGCCCGCTGGTGGCTCACCGACCTGCGCGGCGGCGCCACGCCGCCCACGCTGGGTCAGGCCGACATCGAGGTCCCGCTGGCCGACGGCTCGCCCGACGCCCTGGCGGCCGGCCACCGCCTGGCCGTCTGGCGCCTGGCGCAGCGCATCGCGGGCGGCTGAACGGGGCCTCGAGAGGGCCCGTCCCGAGGGGGACAGCGCGTTCGTCGGCTGGATTTCAGTGCCGGCCGTTCATGTCGATAGGCCGGAGGTGATCCGATCCTTTTGCCTGAACCTCCCAACATGAACCTCTTTCGCCACATGACCGTGAACGCCAAACTCTGGACCGGCGTTCTTGCCATCGTGCTCGCCCTGGGCGCGATGTTGTCCTTCACCGGCACCCGCTCCAGTGCCTTGACCAAGGAAGCCGACGAAGTGCTCGGCCGGATGTCCGACAAGACCGTGATCGCCACGGAATGGGCCGGCCTGACCGAAACCAACGTGACGCGCGTGCAGGCCTCGATCCTGAGCACCGACCCGTCCATCGACCAGCTCTACAAGGACGTCATTCCCGTGGGCGTGGCCTCGATCTCCGCGCTGCAGAAGCGGCTGGACGCGATGCCCATGAACGACGCCGAGAAGGCCCAGCTCGCGAAGATCGCCGGGCTGCGCCAGGCCGTGCTGGGCTCGCTGGCCAAGGCCAACGAGATGAAGAAAAACGGTGACACCGCCGGGGCCGTGGCCGAAATCACGTCCCGCTTCAACGCGGCCGTGCCCCCCTACGTGGCGGCGCTGCGCGAGTTCGCGCAGATGCAGGTGAGCATGCAGGCCGAGGCCCAGGTGAAGTTCGCCGCCGATCGCGCCAGCAACCTGACCATGGCAAGCGCGCAGATCGGCCTGCTGATCCTGGGCATCATCGCGGGCGCCTTCTTCCTCATCCGCAATATCCGCACGCCGCTGCGCGAAGTGGTGGCGTTTGCCGAACGCGTGGCCGGCGGCGACCTGACCGCGCGCATCCGCAACGACCGCCGCGACGAGTTCGGCGCGATGACCAAATCCCTCTCCGACATGCGCGATCGCCTGGTGCACGTGGTGGCCGACGTGAAGCGTGGCACCGAGAACATCACCGTGGCGGCGCGCGAGATCGCTTCGGGCAACAACGACCTCTCGGCCCGCACCGAACAGACCGCCGCCAACCTGCAGCAGACCGCCGCCAGCATCGAGCAGATGTCGGGCGCGATCCGCCAGTCGGCCGACTCGGCGCGCGTGGCCAACCAGCTGGCCGACGTGGCCGGCCAGAGCGCCCAGAAGGGCGGCCAGGTGGTCAACGAAGTGGTGTCCACCATGGAGGAGATCAACCAGGCCTCGCGCAAGATCAGCGACATCATCGGCGTGATCGATGGCATCGCGTTCCAGACCAACATCCTGGCGCTGAACGCGGCGGTGGAAGCCGCGCGGGCGGGCGAACAGGGCCGGGGCTTCGCCGTGGTGGCTGGTGAGGTGCGCAACCTGGCGCAGCGCAGCGCCCAGGCGGCCAAGGAAATCAAGGTGCTGATCGGCGCCAGCGTCGACAAGGTGACCGCCGGCACCGAGCTGGTGGGCCAGGCCGGCCAGACCATGGGCGAGATCGTGGAGAACGTGGTGCGCGTGCGCGACATCATCGGCGAGATCGCCTCGTCGTCGAGCGAGCAGGCCGAAGGCGTCAACCAGATCAACGCCTCCGTCTCCAACCTGGACCAGATGACGCAGCAGAACGCGGCGCTGGTCGAGGAAAGCGCGGCCGCCGCATCGAGCATGAACGACCAGGCGCTGCGCCTGTCCGAGGTGGTGCGCATCTTCCGCGTGGACGCGGCCGATGCGGCCAGCTCGATCGCTCAACTGAGCGCCAACGACCTGCACAAGCGCGGCAACGCCGTGGCCGCCAAGCCGGTGGCCGCTGCGGCCGCCGCGCCGAAAGCGGCGCCTGCTCCCGCGAAGGCCGTGGCCAAGGCACCGGCGGCAAAGCCCGCCGCGGCCCCTGTCGCGGTGGCGAAGAGCCCCAAGCCCGCGCCGGTGGCCGCTCCCGTGCCCGCGACGGCGGGTGGCGCGGACGACTGGGAATCGTTCTGAACGAAGAAGGCCTCGCGGCCTTCTTCAGTTCACCATCACCAGCTTGCCCTTGACCGAACGCGATCCCATGATCGCGTAGGCCTTGTGCAGCTCGCTCATGGGCAGGGTCTGGTCGATCACCGGCTTGACCTGGCCCTTGGCGTACATCCCCGCCAGCGCCTGCATCATCTCGGCGTTGGCCTTGGGTTCGCGGCGCGCGAAATCGCCCCAGAACACGCCCACCAGGCTGGCGCCCTTGAGCAGGGTGAGGTTCAGCGGCAGGGCGGGAATCGGGCCGCTGGCAAAACCCACCACCAGATAACGGCCGCGCCAGGCGATCGAGCGGAACGCGGGCTCGGCGAAGTCCCCACCCACCGGGTCGTAGATCACGTCCGGGCCCTTGCCGTCGGTGAGCTGCTTGATCGCATCGCGCAGGCCCTCCTTGGGGGTGTGCACGCTGTAGTTGATGGTGGCGTCCGCCCCCAGCTGCTGGCACAGCTCGCACTTCTCGTCGCTCGAGGCGGCCGCGATCACGCGCGCCCCGGCGGCCTTGGCGATCTGGATCGCCGCCGTGCCCACGCCGCCGGCCGCGCCCAGCACCAGCACGGTCTCGCCGGCCTTGAGCGCGCCCCGGTCCATCAGCGCGTGCCACGAGGTGGCGTAGATCATGATGAAGGCGGCCGCGTCCACCGCCGGAAAGCCGGGCGGCAGCGGCATGCACAGCGCGGCCGGTGCGATGGTGTGGGTGCCGAAGCCGCCCGTGCCGCTCAGGCAGGCCACGCTCTGGCCCACCTGCAGGTGCTTCACACCTTCGCCCACGGCGCGCACCACGCCGGCGTATTCCGAGCCCGGCACGAAGGGCAGGGCGGGCTTCATCTGGTACTTGTTCTGCACGATGAGCAGGTCGGGGAAGTTCAGGCTCGCGGCCTGGATCTCGATCAGCACCTCGCCCGCCTTGGGCGCTGGCGTGGGCAGTTCCTTCCAGGTCAGGGCGTCGACGCCCACGGGGTTTTCGCAGAGCCAGGCATGCATGGTGTGTCCTCGTTCAAATGGTCATGAAACCGTTCCATGATAGGCAGCGGGGGCCGTCTTCCGCAGCGGGTAAGCCCCTTGCGTGTCCCGGGCGTGACCGGGGCGATCCACCTAAAATCGCGGCAATGAAAATACTCATCTCCAACGACGACGGTTACCAGGCGCCCGGCATCGTGGCGCTCTACGAGGCCCTCAAGGGGCTGGCCGAGGTGGAGGTGGTGGCCCCGGAGCACAACAACAGCGCCAAGTCCAACGCGCTCTCGCTGCATTCGCCGCTTTACGTGCACACGGCCTACAACGGTTTTCGCTATGTGAATGGCACGCCGGCCGACTGCGTGCACATCGCGCTCACCGGCCTGCTGGGCTACCGGCCCGATCTGGTGGTCTCCGGCATCAACAACGGCGCCAACATGGGCGACGACACCATCTATTCCGGCACTGTGGGCGCGGCCATGGAGGGCTACCTGTTCGGCGTGCCCGCCATCGCCTTTTCACAGACCGAAAAGGGCTGGGGCCACCTGGAAGACGCGGGCCAGATGGCCGCGCGCCTGGTCTCGCAGCTGCTGCCCTCGCTGGAAAACGGCCCGCCCGCCGAGCCCTGGTTGCTCAACGTCAACATCCCCAACCGGCCGCTGGCCGAGCTGCGCGGCTTCAAGGTGGCGCGCCTGGGCCGCCGGCACGCGGCCGAGCAGGTGATCTCGCAGACCAACCCGCGCGGCGACACCATGTACTGGATCGGCAGCGCGGGCAAGGCCAAGGACGACGCCGAAGGCACGGATTTCCACGCCTCGCTGCAGGGCTACGCCACCATCACGCCCCTGCAGGTGGACCTGACCGACCACGACCGCCTCGCCTACTGGGCGCCCACGGCCGCGAGCCTGTCCATGGGTGGTGCCGGCTCGTGAAGCGCGGTCTGCCGGTTCCTCCACCGCCGTCTTCCGCCCCCGCGGCGGGCGCGAAGCCCAGGCCGGGTTTTCCGGCGCGCCTGCCCGCCGCCGCGCCCGCACCGGTGCCGCGCAACCAGCTGCAGCCCCGGCCGGCGGCGCGCGCCGTGGCACCGCCGGCCCTGCCGCAGCCCAAGGCCGCGCCCCGGGTGCCGGTACACCCGGTGGCGCCCACCGGCGTGGGCATGGAATCGCAGGCGGTGCGCGCCGCCATGGTGCGCAAGATCCAGGGGCAGGGCGTCACGCACCCGGGCGTGCTGGCGGCCCTGCAGGCGGTGGAACGCCACCGCTTCGTCGATTCGGCGCTGGTCAACCAGGCCTATGAAGACACCAGCCTGCCCATCGGCCTGGGGCAGACCATTTCCAAGCCCGGCGTGGTGGCGCGCATGCTGGAGCTGCTCTGCCAGGGCCGCGGCGAGAAGATGGGCCGGGTGCTCGAGATCGGCACCGGTTGTGGTTACCAGGCCGCCTTGCTCAGCCACCTGGCGCGCGAGGTCTACAGCATCGAGCGGCTCAAGGGGCTGCACGAAAAATCGCGCGAGAACCTTCGCTGGTTCCGCCTCTCCAACCTGCACCTGCTGTTTGGCGATGGCATGCTGGGCTACCCCAAAGGGGCACCCTATGCGGCCATCATCGCGGCGGCGGGTGGCAACGACATTCCGCAGGCGTGGATCGACCAGTTGGCCGTGGGTGGCCGGCTGGTGGCGCCCGCGGTCACGGCGGCCGGTCGGCAGAACCTGGTGGTGGTGGACAAAACCGCCACCGGCATCGTCCGCACCGAGCTGGAGGCCGTGCTCTTTGTGCCTCTAAAATCGGGTGTCGCATGATGTTGCACCGCCTCCCGGGCGGTGCAACGTGTCTTTTTCAGGGCCCTGACCGCGCAGGCGGCCAGGGTTCCTTGCAATTCGTGGGAGTTTTCATGAACAAGCGTGTTTTCCAATGCTCGGGGCGTCCCCAGGAGTCGGGTCGTCCTGCATGGCGAGGCGTCGCGGTCATGTCCATGCTGGCGGCGCTGATGGTCGCCGCCGGTTGTTCCTCCACCCGCCTGGACCGCCCGGCGCCCGTGGAAGACCGAGGCGGTTCCGCCGGCCCCCGCCCGGCCGAGGTGGTGCCCATGCCGGGCGCCGAGAACGCCGGCAAGCCGGGCTACTACACCGTCAAGGCGGGCGATACCCTGTTCCGCATCGCGCTGGACAACGGCCAGAACTGGCGCGACATCCAGGCCTGGAACAACCTCACCAACCCGAACGCGCTGGAAGTGGGCCAGGTGCTGCGCGTGCAGCCGCCGGGCGCCACCACCACGGCCACGGCACCGACAGGCCCCACCACGAGCCCGGTGACCAGCTCGGGCGTGGCCTCGCGGCCCCTGTCGGAAACCGCGCCCCCCGCGGCCTCCACC
>NZ_JBYTAE010000101.1:0-19517 GCF_058787875.1 Hydrogenophaga sp. FW305-3-2-15-A-LB1
GAAACGTGGGGTTCGGGGGGGGGGCGATCAGCCGCCGCAACCACCCAGCGTGACCTTGGTTTCCTTGGTGGCCGAGTAGAGCTTGCCATCGGCCTTGACCACGGCGATCACGTTGCTGCTCTGGCCCATCTTCAGGCGGGTCTGCACGTCGGCGGCGGTGCCGGCGGGGATGATGAAACCGGCCGACAGCGGCATCGGGTTCTTCTCGACGATCAGGTAGATCTCGGTGGTGTTGGGCAGCTTGCTGGTGGCGCCCACGGGCACCACGGCGCCGTTCTCGGCGATGTCCGGTGCGACCACGGTGACCTGGTCGCTGTTGGCGGGCGTGCCGCCCACGGCCTTGAGCGCCTCGGCCAGGGTCTTCACTTCGAAGCCGGCGCGGTCCACGGCGGCCTGGGCCTGGCTTTGGGTGATGAGACCCAGCGACACGAGCGTGGCGAAGGCCCCGGTGGTCTTGAGGGCGACTCGGCGTGAGTTGTTCATGGGGAGCTCCTGGTGAGAATGAAAAAACGCGGTGAGTTTACTGGGGGGCCCCAGCAAGGATCCAGCCGGCAAGCAGTTTGAGCTCGTCGTCCTTCAGATTCGGTTGTGGGGGCATCGGCACCGGGCCGTAGGCCCCCGAACCACCCGACTTGATGCGCGCCGCCACGGCGTCGAGCGCACCCGCCTGTCCCTTGTGCTTGGCGGCCACGTCCTTGAAGGCCGGGCCCACCAGCTTCTTGTCCACCGCGTGGCAGGCCATGCAGGCGCTCTTGGTCGCCAGCGCCTTGGCGGCAGCGGCGTCCTGGGCGTGGGCACCCGCGCTCCAAAGCGCGCCGGATGCTGCCAGGCACAGCAGGATCGATTTCATGGACATAGCGTACGGTCTCCTTGTCGTGGGGGGAATGGGGTTTACGAGTAAATGCAAATATTAAGAAGCATACCTTCGCTCCCGAAGGCCAGCCCCTGCGACGGCCAATGGCCCTCACTTCGCGCCGTTGACGATCCACTGCGCGATCGAGCGCGCGTCGGCTTCGCTGAGCTGGGGCTGCGGCGGCATCGGCACCGCGCCATACACGCCCGAACTGCCACCCTGGATCTTGCCCATCAGGTAGGCCTCGAGGTCGGCCTTGCCCTTGTGCTTGGCCAGGATCTCGGTGAAGCCCGGGCCCACGATCTTGTTGCTCATGCCGTGGCAGGCGGTGCAGCTGTTGGCGCCGAGCAGGGCCTTGGGGTCTTTCACCGCCGGGGCGGCCGCGACCACCACGGCGGCGGGCGCCGGCCCGCTGCCCACCGGCCCCTTGGGCGGCGGCTTGGTGGTGTCGGCGCCGCGTACCGGGCCGATCACGCGGTTCTGCTCCTGGATGTTGCCGTGCGCGTCGCGCGCGAAGTCGGGCAGCGAGGAGCGGATGGTCGACTCCACCGGGCAGTCCTTCATGCAGGCCACGTTCTTCACGTCGCCCTTGCCTTCGAGCTTCCACAGCGGTTCATGGAACACCATGCCGTTGCGGTTGGGCATGCGCTTCTGCACCTCGGCGATGTTCTGGTCGTTCAGCGTGAAATCGGCCGGCACCACCTCGGCCAGGCTCAGCAGGTAGGCCGTGACGGCGTAGACCTCGTCGGTCTTGAGCGTCTTGGGCGCGTTCCAGGGCATGGCGCGGTTGATGTAGTCCCACAGCGTGGAGAGCGTGGCCACCTTCATCATGGTGGTCTTCTGCGGGAAGATGCTGCCGGGTTCGAGGTTCTTCACGCGGCCGCGCTCGATGTCGGCCTTGGTGGTGCCGCCCACGATGGGGGTGAACACCTCGTTCGATTCGCCGAAGCTGCCGTGGCAGGACGCGCACTGCGCCTCCCACACCTGCTCGCCCAGCGCCACCGAGCCCGCGCCCTTGGGCAGGCCCTTGAAGTCGGGGCGCACATCGATGTCCCAGGCCTTCACCTCGGCCTTGGTCGCATCGCGGCCCAGCTCGTGCCAGGGCTTGCCCTGTGCCACGGCAGGGCCGGAGAACCCGATGACGAGCGCAGCGAGGAAAGTTCCAGAAATACCGCGGAACCGGCTTTGCCGGGCCGCAGGTGTTGCCCCCTTGAGGGGGTCGCGCGAAGCGCGGCGGGGGGTCGTCATATCAATACACCTGGACGTTGGAGACTTCGCCGTTTTCGGCGACCCGCCATGACTGGATGGCGTTCTGGTGGTAGATCGAGCGCGTGCCGCGCACGGCGCGCAGTTGGTTGATCTTGGGCTGCACATAACCCGTGCTGTCGATCGCGCGGCTCTGCAGCACGGCGGGCTTGCCGTCCCACACCCAGTCGATGTTGAAACGCGTCAGCGCCTTGGGCAGCAGCGGGCCTTCCAGCCGCGCGGTGCGCCAGTTGCGCCCGCCGTCGGTGCTCACGTCCACGCGCTTGACGGCGCCGCGGCCCGACCAGGCCAGGCCGGTGATGTTGTAGTAGCCCTTGTCCAGAAGCGTCTGGCTGCCCGAGGGCGTCGTGATCACGCTCTTGCACTCCTGGATGCCGGTGTACTGGCGGTGCGTGCCGTCGGGCATGTGGTCGATGTAGTGCACCGCCTCGTCCTTGGTGGCCCACTTCTGGTCCCCCACCTCCAGGCGGCGCAGGTACTTCACCCAGCTCACGCCCTGGATGCCCGGCACCACCAGGCGCAGCGGGTAGCCGTTCTCGGGGCGCAGCATCTCGCCGTTCATGGCCCAGGCCACGAGGCAGTCGTCCATCGCGCGGTCGATGTCGATCGTGCGCGTCATCGACGAGCCGTCGGCGCCTTCGGCCAGCACGTACTTGCCGTTCTTCTTGTCGTAGCCGCACATCTCCAGCAGCGTGGAGAGCAGCACACCGGTGAATTCGGAACAGCTCACCATGCCGTGCGTGTACTGCACCGAGGGCAGCGCCACGTTGCCCCACTCCGGCGCGGAGTTGGCGCCGCACTCGATGAAGTGGATGCGCGAGACGCTGGGCAGGCGCATCAGGTCGTCCATGGTGAAGACGCGCTCGCGCTTGACCAGGCCGTTGACCATCAGGCGGTGCTTGGAGGGATCGATGTCCCACCAGCCCTGGTGGTGGCGCTCGAAGTGCAGGCCGCTGGGCGTGATGATGCCGAACAGGCCCTGCAGCGGCGTGAAGCTCACCGAGGCCTGGGGCACGCGCGTGAGGCCCGGGCTCTGGCGGCGCTGCAGGTTGCCTTCCCACTTGCTGGGCAGGCCGTAGCCCAGCGTGGCCACGGGCTGGCCCAGGCCGGTGCTGTGCGCGGGCAGCTTGAGGATGGCGTCTTCGCCTTCGGCGGCCAGGGCGCGCGTGGAGGCGGCGGCGCTGGTCACGGCGCCCGCGCCCATGGCGAGGGCCTTGCCCATGAAGCTGCGGCGCGCCTTGCGCGCCTGCTCCAGCTTCTCGGTGCTCAGGTGGTTTTCCGGGGCGGGCAGCACGCGCCCGATGACGTCACTCAGGTCTGTTGACACGGTGGGATTCCTTGTGGGGTGGGCGATGGCCTGTCGCCTGGGATTAGGGACTATATGAGTGATTGCTGATATTCGGATTAGTATAAACCCGTACCGCTGAGGGTTAACACCGTGAGCACGGCCCTGCCCCGCTGCTAGCATGAACCATCGAAATATGCGTACTTACGGATAGTTAGGCGCCGCAAGGCCTGTCTGCTACATTTTTGGATGCACTTACGTTTCGACACCCCACAGGAGACCACGATGGTGAAAACGATGAAATGGCTGGCGGCGGGCGTGCTCTGCGCCGCCGCCATGGGGGCTCAGGCCCAGGTCAATCAGATCAAGGTGTGGGCCGCGGCCTGCGCCAACTGCCACGGCACCGATGGCCGCGCGCAGCCCGGTGCCATCTCGCTGGCCGGCCAGGGCAAGGACGATCTGCTGCAGAAACTGCTGGACTTCAAGGCCGGCAAGCGGCCCGCGACCATCATGCACCAGCTCGCCAAGGGCTACACCGACGAGCAGCTGGCCGACATCGCCGGTTATTTCGCCGCCCAGAAGAAATAAGGAGCCCCACCATGAAACGCCGTCAATTCGTTCAAACGCTGGGGGCCGGTTCGGCCGTCGCCAGCCTGGGTCTCCTGAATGGCTGCGCCACCACCGGCAGCGGCGCCAAGGTCGTCGTGGTCGGTGGCGGCTACGGTGGCGCCACCGCCGCCAAGTACGTGCGCCTGTTCTCCGACCACTCCATCGACGTGACCCTGGTCGAGCCCAACGCGGCCTTCGTTTCCTGCCCGATCTCCAACCTGGTGCTTGGTGGCCACAAGACCATGGCCGACATCACCACGCCGTACGACAACCTGAGCAAGCGCCACGGCGTGAAGGTGGTGCGCGACATGGTGGCCAGCATCGACCCGGCCAAGCGCACGGTCAAGCTGGCCAGCGGCGGCGAACTGCCCTACGACCGTCTGATCCTCTCGCCCGGCATCGACTTCATGTGGGACACCCTGCCCGGCATGGCCAAACCCGGCGCCACCGACAAGGTGCTGCACGCCTGGAAGGCCGGCCCGCAGACGCTGGCGCTGCGCCAGCAGCTCGAGGCGATGCCCGATGGCGGCGTGTACGCCCTGTCCATCCCGCTGGCGCCCTACCGCTGCCCGCCCGGCCCGTATGAGCGCGCCTGCATGGTGGCGAGCTACTTCAAGAAGGCCAAGCCCAAGAGCAAGGTCGTGATCTTCGATGCCAACGACGACATCACCTCGAAGAAGGGCCTGTTCATGAAGGCCTGGGACGAGCACTACAAGGGCCTGATCGAGTACCGCCCCAAGCACAAGCTGGTGGACGTGGACGCCGCCACCAACACGCTGAAGTTCGAGTTCAACGACGACTTCAAGGCCGGCGTGGCCAACGTGCTGCCCACGCAGCGCGCGGGCGAGATCGCGGTGAAGACCGGCCTGGCCACGGCCAACGCGCGCTGGTGCGAGGTGGACTTCCTGACCTTCGAATCGAAGGCCGCGAAGAACATCCACGTGCTGGGCGACGCGATCCAGATCGCGCCGGGCATGCCCAAGTCGGGCCACATGGCCAACCAGCACGGCAAGACCTGCGCGGCCGCCGTGGTCTCGCTGCTGCAGGGCAAGGAAGCGCCCTCGCTGCCGATCTACGCCAACACCTGCTACAGCTTCGTCACCGCCACCGACGTGGTGCACGTGGCCAGCGTGCACAAGTACGACGCGGCGCAGAAGACCATGCTGACGGTGCCCGGCTCGGGCGGCCTGTCCAGCGCGGCGAGCGAACTCGAAGGCCAGTACGCCATGGCCTGGGCGCGCAACATCTGGGCCGATTCGCTGGCCTGATCGACCCCGCCTTCCGGCCCAACGCCCCGGTGCCCCCGGGGCGTTGCCGTTTGCGGGCCCTGCGCGGCGCCTCGCGAACGTATACTCCCACCCGTGCCGCAAGGCGCATCCGCTAGGGGTGTTGCCCCGGGTTTTCCGCCCGGGCGCGACTGAGAGAGTCCCTTTGAACCTGATTGAGGTAATCCTCGCGCAGGGAAGCAGGCCGGATACCCAAGCCCCGTCGCGCCGCGCCGGGAGGCACCCGGCCCAGCCCACCTGCTTCAACACTGCTTGGAGCGTTTCCATGTCGATGAACCCGTCCCCGGCCAACCAGGCCCTGACCCCCGTGCCGCAAGGCAACCGGGTCTTCCACTTCCACGAGCACGCCGCCCTCTGGTTCAGCCTGGGCACCGGCCTGCTGGTGATGCAGATCGGCGCCTACCTCGTGCCCGCCGTGGGCACGCGCGACGCGGTCATCGCCATCGTGCTGGGCTCACTGATCGGCGCCGGCCTGCTGGCCTGGACGGCGCGCCTGGGCTGCCAGACCGGCCTGTCCAGCGCCGGTCTGATGCACGCCACCTACGGCAGCGCCTTCGCGCGCCTGCCGGTGCTGCTCAACATCGCGCAACTGGTCGGCTGGACCACCTTCGAGCTGGTCATCATGCAGGAGGGCACGGTCGCCATCTTGAAGCAGGCCTTGGGCGCCGAACCCGGCGGCCTGCTCGACGGCACCGGCGGCAAGCTGTTGGCCACCCTGCTGTGGGGCGGCGTGCTCACCGCGCTCATGGCCGGCTCCATGCTCACGCTGGTGCGCCGCTTCGTGAGCCGCTTCGGCCTGCCGCTGGTGATCGCCTCGCTGGCCTGGCTCACCTGGCAGTTCGGCACGCGCCTGCAGGCGCAGGGCTTCGAAGGCTTCTGGAACCGGCCCGGCGCCGGTGGCATGGGCCTGTTCTCCGCCATGGACCTGGTGATCGCGATGCCGGTGTCCTGGCTGCCCCTGGTGGCCGACTACGCGCGCCACGGCAAACGCACGGCCACCACGCTGGGCGGTACCTGGCTGGGTTATGCGCTGGCCAACATCTGGTGCTACGCGCTGGGTGTGCTGGTGGTCAGCACGGTGGAGCCGGGCACCAACCTCGTGGGCGCGCTGCTGCTCGCGCAGGGCGGTCTGATCGCCCTCGGCCTGATCCTGCTCGACGAAATGGACAACGCCTACGGCGACGCGCACTCGGGCGCGGTCTCGGTGCACAGCCTGCGCCCGCGCTGGAGCATTCGCGCCGCCGGCCTGGGCTTCGCCGTGGTCTGCACCGGCCTGGCGCTGCTGCTGCCCATGCACACGCTGGAGCCCTTCCTGCTGCTGCTCAGCTCGGTGTTCGTGCCGCTCTACGGTGTGATCCTGGGCCGCCTGGGCACCGGCGTGGCCACGGGCCCGGCGCGCACGGTGGACTGGAGCGCCGCCGCGCTGTGGGTGCTGGGCATCGCCTGCTACCACCTGCTCGCGAAGTTCGCGCCGCAACTCGGGTCGGCCCTGCCCACGCTGGCGCTGACCTTCGTGCTCGCCGCGCTCTCGCGGCCGCGCAATGCCGGCGGGCTCAGCCCGGCAAGGGCCTGAACCTCATGCCGCCGCGCCGCTTCCCCTCAGCCCCGGGGCCGCTTGTGCAGCGCGAGCGGCGCGTGGCCGTGGTTGAGCGGCCCGTGGCCGGCACCGGTGTACACATTGGCGCCCATGGCGATGGCCTGCAGGATGTAGCTGCGCGCCTTCGCCACCGCCTGGTCCAGCGGGTTGCCGAGCGCGAGGTAGGCCGCGATGGCCGACGACAGCGTGCAACCGGTGCCGTGCGTGTTGCGGCTCGCGATGCGCGGCGAGGCCAGGCGCTGCGCGGGCCCGTCGCCGCTCACCAGCAGGTCGGCGACCTCGTCGCCCGGCAGGTGGCCGCCCTTGAGCAGCACCGCCTTGGCCCCCAGCGCGAGCAGATCGCGCGCGGCGGTTTCGAGTTCATCCGCATGGGCAATCGGCCGGCCCAGCAACAGCGCGGCCTCGTCCAGGTTGGGCGTGACCACCGTGGCCAGCGGGAACAGCTCGTCCACCAGCACCTGCACCGTGTCGGGCGCGATCAGGCGGTCGCCGCTGGTGGCCACCATCACCGGGTCGAGCACCACCTGCTTCACCTCGTAGTGCCGCAGCGCCCAGGCCACGGTGCGCACGATGTCGGGCGCGTGCAGCATGCCGATCTTCACCGCGTCCACCCCGATGTCGTCGAGCACCGCGCTCAGTTGCGCCTTGAGCATCTCGGGCGGCACGCCATGGATGCCGCTCACGCCCAGCGTGTTCTGCGCGGTCAGCGCGGTAATGGCCGTCATGCCGTAGCAGCCCAGGGCCGCGAAGGTCTTGAGATCGGCCTGGATGCCGGCGCCCCCGCCGCTGTCGGAGCCGGCGATGGAGAGGACGCGGGTGTAACGTTGCGCTTCGTTGCTCATGGCGCGCATTGTGGCAGCGCCGAAAGCCCCTCATGAATCTTTCCCCCGACAAACCCGACGCGGTGGTGCTCGGCGCCGGCCTCATGGGCCGGCTGCTGGCCTGCGCGCTCGCGCAGCGCGGGCACCGCGTCGAGGTGATCGACGCCGGCGGGCCGGAGGCCGCGCACGCCGCCGCGCGCGTCGCCGCCGCCATGCTCGCGCCGCTGGCCGAATCGGCCGTCACCGAACTCAACGTGGTGCGCATGGGCCAGCACGCGCTCGCGCGCTGGCCGCAGCTGCTGGCCATGCTCGAACAGCCCGTGTTCTTCCAGCAGAGCGGCACGCTGGTGCTCTGGCACCGGCAGGACGCGGCCGAAGCCGAGCGCTTCGCCGGCCAGCTCGCGCGCACCAGCGCCGCCCTGCCCTCGCTGCCGCAGGCGCGGCGCCTGGACGGCACGGCCCTCACCGCGCTGGAGCCGGCCCTGGCCCAGCGCTTCGCGCAAGGCCTGTACCTGCCCGACGAAGGCCAGCTCGACAACCGCGAACTGCTCACCGCGCTCGCGCACCAGATGCAGGTGCTGGGCGTCACGGTGCGCTGGCACACGGCGCGCGCCCCCGATGAGGTGGACCCGGGACCCGATGCCTGGCTGTTCGACTGCCGGGGCCTGGGCGCCCAGCCGCAATGGCCCGCCTTGCGCGGCGTGCGCGGCGAGGTCGCGCGCATCCATGCACCGGGCGTGAGCCTGTCGCGCCCCACGCGCCTGGTGCACCCGCGCTACCCGCTGTACATCGCGCCCAAGCAGGACGGCCTGTTCGTGATCGGCGCGACCGAGATCGAGTCCGACGACCTCTCGCCCGCCAGCGTGCGCTCCACGCTGGAGCTGCTGAGCGCGGCCTACACCGTGCACCCGGGCTTCGGCGAAGCGCGCATCGTCGAACTGGGCGTGCAGTTGCGCCCCACCCTGCCCGACAACCTGCCCGCGCTGCGCCTCACCGGACCGCGCAGAATGGCGATCAATGGCCTGTACCGCCATGGCTTCATGATCGCGCCGGCCGTGCTGGACGCCGCGCTCGAAGTGGTGGACCAGGGCCACTCGCCGCTGGCCGACGCCCTTGGGCTGGCGGTCATCCGCTGAACGAACGGAACCTCGCATGAATGTGATCATCAACCAGGAAACCCGCGAACTGCCCGAAGGCGCCACGCTGGCCGACGCGCTGCTCGTCTGGGAGCCGCCCGCCGTGTTCGCCGCCGCCGTCAACCTGCAGTTCGTGCCGCGCACGGGCTACGCACAGCACCGGCTCAACGACGGCGACCGCATCGAAATCATCGCCCCCATCACCGGGGGCTGAGGACACACCGCCATGGACATGAACACCCCACCGCTCACCCAGGAAGACCCGCTGGTGCTCTACGGCGAGACCTTCGCCGGCCGCCTGCTGCTGGGCACTTCGCGCTACCCCTCGCCCGCCACGCTCGAAGCCGCCGTGAAGCGCGCCCGGCCCGCCATGCTCACCGCCTCGCTGCGGCGCCAGGGCGCCGCGCAGCCCGAGGCCGGTGCGGCGTTCTGGAAGCTGCTGCAGGAACTGGCCGTGCCGGTGCTGCCCAACACCGCCGGCTGCCACACCACGCAGGAGGTGATCACCACCGCGCAGATGGCGCGCGAGGTCTTCAACACGCCCTGGATCAAGCTCGAACTCATCGGCGACGACTACAGCCTGCAGCCCGACACGCTCAACCTGGTGGACTGCGCGCGCCAGCTGATCAACGACGGCTTCAAGGTGCTGCCCTACTGCACCGAAGACCTGGTGCTGTGCCAGCGCCTGGTGGACGTGGGCTGCCAGGCCGTGATGCCCTGGGCCGCGCCCATCGGCACCGGCCAGGGCCCGGTCAACCCCTACGCCATGCGCCTGCTGCGCGAGCGCCTGAGCGTGCCGCTGATCGTGGACGCCGGCCTGGGCCTGCCCTCGCACGCCTGCACCGTGATGGAGTGGGGCTTCGACGCCGTGCTGCTCAACACCGCCGTGGCGCTCGCGCAGTCGCCGGTGGACATGGCCGGCGCCTTCGCCGACGCCGTGTGCGCCGGCCGCGCCGCCCACCGCTCGGGCGCCATGCAGCCGCAGGCCAGCGCGCAGCCGAGCACGCCCGTGATGGGCACCCCTTTCTGGCACCACGGTTCATGAGCGCAGCGCAGGGCCGCTCCCAAACAAGCTCGCACCGCAGTGCGACGCACGGAGGTTTCACATGAGCACCACGATCACCTCCACCGAAGCGATGGTCCAGGCCATCGTGGACGCCCACCGCGCCACGCTGGCCCTGCCCCTGGCCCCGCATGCCGTGCCGCCCGCGCCCGCCTCCGACGACCCGGTGTTCGTCGCCGCGCTGCAGGCCGCGCACGAACTCGGCTTCATCGACATCGACGCCGTCTGCGTGGCGCGCGCCTGGTCCACCCGTACGCGGCGCACCGGCCGCTTCGACGCCGCCCATTGGCCCGACGAACCGGCCGATTTCGACATGGCGCCCTTCCCGCGCGAGCACGCCTTCGCGGCCTGCCCGCCCGAGCTCGGCCTCTATGCCGTGATGCCCGATGCGGACTGGACGGTGCGCATGGCGCGCGCGGGCGTGCCCACGGTGCAGCTGCGCTTCAAGTCCGGCGACGCGCAGGCCATCCGCGCCGAGATCCGCGCCGCCGTCGCCGGCGTGCAGGGCACGGGCGCGCTGCTGTTCATCAACGACCACTGGCAAGAAGCCATCGAGGCCGGCGCATATGGCGTGCATCTGGGCCAGGAAGACCTGCAGGCCATGGCCCCCGAAGACCTGGCCGCCATCCGCCGCGCCGGCCTGCGCCTGGGTCTGAGCACGCACGGCTACGCCGAGATGCTGATCGCCGACCGCCACAACCCCAGCTACATCGCCATGGGCGCGGTGTTTCCCACCACGCTCAAGCAGATGGCCACCGCGCCCCAGGGCACGGGCCGCCTGCGCGCCTACGCGCCCCTGCTGCGCGGCGTCACGCACATGGCGATCGGCGGTATCGACCTGCACAACCTGCCCGAGGTGCTGAACGCCAACGTGCGCTCGGTGGGCGTGGTGCGCGCCCTCATGGCCGCGCCCGATCTGGACGCGGCGGTGGCCGAATGGACGGCCGCGCTGGCGCGCGACACAGACGCCTGAACTAGACCGGCCGAAGCGGCACGTGCGGGACGGTGGCCCGCAGCACCCGGATGCGGTCCTGCGCGGAGACCACGCCGCCGTGCAGGACCACCGCCATCACCCCCGCCTTGCGCACCAGTTCCCCATCGGCCGTGTGGCCCAGCACCGCGGCCAGCAGACCGGGCTGGAAACGCTCGATCTGCACGCAGGGGTTGCGCAGGCCTGTGATGCGCACCCGCGCCTCGGCCCCCAGCTGCAGTTCGGTGCCGGTGGACAGCTCCAGCAGATCGATGCCTCCGGTGGTGATGTTCTCGCCCAGGTCGCCGGGATGCACCGTGTGCCCCTGGTGGGCCAGGGCGACAAACAGCTCGGCCTGCAGCAGGTGCACCTGGCGCAGGTTGGGCTGGCTGGGATCGCGCGCCACGCGCGAGAGGTGCTGAACCGTCGCCCCGCAGTGCGCATCGCCCTGCACGCCCAGGCCCTCGAGCAGGGTGATCGCATGCACCCGCTCCTTGGAGAAGTGGTGCAGGCGGCTCCGGTGGACGGCGATCACTCGGGCGTCGTTCATGGTGCGTTCCGTTTTAGCACACGGGCCGTTTTCCAGTGAGCCCAGGACCACCTCCACGTCGGTGTCCTGGCGCACAGACCCGCCCCATAGCGAGGGGCACATTGGAACGCATGAACCTGCCATCCCACAAGGAGCGACCATGAACCTCTTTCACACCCCTCTCCCTGTTTCACACCGTCATGCCCTGCTGGCGGCGGTGGCGGTGCTGGGCCTCGCCGGCTGCGGCTCCCGCCCACCCGTGAGTTCCCAGGCCTACCCCTCACCGGTGTACCAGGCGCCCGCCCCGGGCCAGCCGGTGGCGCGCGACTACCGGCGCCGCGATTCGGAAACCCTGTACGAGGTGCCGGTGAGCGCCTCGCGCGCCATCTACGGCGGTGGGCAGCGCTGCTGGATCGAGCGCGAGGAAGTCGAGCGCCGGCGCAGCGTGCCGGGCGCGATCGTCGGCGGCGTCATCGGCGGCATCCTGGGCCACCAGATCGGCGGCGGTTCCGGGCGCGACATCGCCACCGTGGGTGGCGCGGTGGCGGGCGCGGCGGTGGGCTCCAACGTGGGCCGCAACAACCCGCAGACGCAGGACGTGCAGCGCTGCACCAACGTGAACAGCGAGGGCGCGCCCGAGTACTGGGACGTGAGCTACACCTTCCGCGGCGTGCAGCACCAGGTGCAGATGACCTCGCCGCCGAGGCGCACCATCCTGGTCAACGAGAACGGCGAACCGCGCCTCTGAGTGCGGGTCGCGTCAGGCGCCGTCCGCCACATGGCGGGCGCCGCGCCGGACTTCCGTCAGCCGGGTCCGCAGGGCCAGCGCGGGCCGTTCGCCTTCGAGCCATTCGTTGGGGGTCACGAACCAGAGCGCGAGTTCCGGGCCCTGCAGCACACTCCCCAGCTCCGCGCACACCATGGGCACCTCCGGGTGCAGGATGGCGCGTTCCAGATCGACCTGGAACAGAGGCAGCACGATGCCCCAGGGACTGTCCATGGCAACGGCCATGCCCGAGACGATCCAGCGCGCCACCAGCGACACCGGCTGGGAGATCTGCAGCCGGGCGTCGCGCAGCGCCTGCTGCCGGATCAGGTCGGCCAACTCGTCGCCGCTGACCAGTCCCCCCGTGTCGGCGAACGCCGCGGCAATCGACATCCATCGGTGGGGCTCGCTCGCGGCGGGTGGCGGCGCCGCCTGAAAGCGCTTCATCGGTGCGGCGGTGGGCAGGTAGAGGTCGGCCATGGAATTCCCCTGGTAGATGGTCCCGTGCGCGGTGGTGCGCGAGGACATCCGAGAATGCCGCAGGCCATGCGCTGGGGTCTGAACCAAGGCACGCACCGACATGCAGGGGGCACATACCGGCCGCACGCGGGCACCAAATGCGGTCAGGGCCTGGAAGGCCCGGGCTCAGCCGCCCAGCGCCACGTAGCGGTCGGCGCGGGCGGCGTGCCGCACGGCCTGCAGCGTGGTCTGCATGGCCACGGCGGGCCGCTCGCCGTGCAGCCACTCGTTGGGGGTCACGAACCACAGCGCCAGCTCCGCGCCTTCCAGCACACCGCGCAATTCCGCCAGCACGACGGCCACCCCGGGTTGCAGCGAAGCGCGCGGCAGATCGAACTGGAACATGGGCAGCAGGTGGCCCCACGGGCTGTCGATGGACACCACCGCCCGCGACACGATCCAGCGCGCCACGAGCGACACCGGTTCGCTCACCCGCAGGCTCGTGTCCAGCACGCAGTGTTCCCGGATGCGCGTGGCCAGTTCGTCGCCGCTGATCAGGCCGCCGGTGTCGGCAAAGGCCGCGGCGGTCGTCATCCAGTGGCACGGTGGCATGCCCTCGGGCTGCGGCGCCGCGGGCAGTTGCACCACCGTGTCGTTGAACCAGGTCGAGGCAGGCGTTTCGGTGAACGGGTGGACATCGGACATGGGGCTCCTCCAGGCAGGGTGCGCACAAGGCGCTGGGTTGCCTTCAAGGTTGGCTCACCCGCTTTCCAGCGTCTGTGCGATGACACACAGTGGCTTTCGCGCCACGGCCGAGGCCGTCTTGTCGTCCAATAGGGGGATGACAACGACCCCGCACGCCCCCGGCGCCGACACCGAACAGCGCCTGACCGAACTCGAAATCAAGGCCAGCTACGCCGACGACCTGCTCGACACGCTCAACCAGCTGGTGGCGCGCCAGCAGGAGCAGATCGACCTGCTGCTGCGCGAGGTCGGCCGCCTGCGCCAGCAGGGGGACCCCCAGGCCGCGCCGGCCGTGCGCAACCTGCGCGACGAACTGCCGCCGCACTACTGAGGCGAAGGCCTGCGGGCCTCAGCCGCCGCCCACCTGCAGCGACGCGCCCGTCGCGTAGAACTGCCCCCCGGCCACGTAGTGCAGGGTGCGCAGGTGATCGGGCGCGCCATCGAAATGCCAGCGCCCCGCGCGGAACACCCGCTCGTCCGCCCAGGCACCCACCACCTCGCCGATGAACAGGTCGTAGGTGGCCTGGTTGTGCGGTTCGGGCAGCAGCCGACACACCAGCCAGGCCACGCAGCCCTCCACCAGCGGCAGGGCCTCGTGGCCGGGGGCGTGAAAGGTCTTCACCCCGTGGCGCGCGAGCTTGTCCGGCACGGTGAGCGCGCTGTCGGTGCCCACGCCGAGCGTGAGCGCGGCCAGGCCGGCCGACGGCACGCACAGCGCAAAAGTGCCGCTGCCCTCCACCAATGCGCGCGTGCGCGTGGCCTTGTCGATCACCACCGTCACCTTGGGCGGTGAAAAATCCAGCGCACAGGCCCAGGCGGCCGACATCACGTTGACCTCGCCCGCGTGGGCCGAGGACACGAGCACGGTGGGGCCGTGGTTGATGAGGCGGTAGGCCTTGTCGAGGGGAACGGGCTGGAAGAAGCGGGGTTCGGGTGCCGGGGTGGTCATGCCCGGCATTGTGCAGAGCCGGCCTCAGGTCCGCTGGCCGCCGGGGCCGGTGACCGCGTCCGCCAAGGGGTTCAGGCGCTGGTGCACGGTGGTCTCGCGCGCCAGCGACGCGTCGAAGTCGCCCAGCTGCTCGCGGTGCACCAGTTGCTTGGCCTCGGCCAGCAGCGCCGGGCTGCTGCGCGCGAGCTGTTGCGCCAGCTCGCGCGCCTGGGCCTGCAACGCGCCGTCCTCCACCACCTGCCACACCAGGCCCCAGCGCTCGGCGTCCACGGCGCCCAGCTCCTGCCCCAGCATCAGCAGGCCTTTGGCCTTCTGCAGCCCGACCAGGCGCGGCAGCAGCGCGGCCACGCCGCCGGTGCCGAACAGGCCCACCTGCACCTCGGGCAGCGCGAAGCGCGCACCGCGCGCGGCCACGCTGAGGTCGCCGTTGAGCATGAGCTCGACGCCCGCGCCCACCACCCAGCCCTGCACCGCCGTCACCACCGGTTGGGGGCAGCGCACGAGCAGCGAGGCCAGGGCCTGCAGGGTCTCGACGAAGGCGGGGGTGGGCGGGTCGTCGCGGTCCTTGCCGGCGCAGAAGGCGCGGCCTTCGCCGCTGAGCAGGATGACCCGCACCGCCGGGTCGGCCACGCCGGCCTGCACCGCCGCCAGCAAGTCGCGCGCGAGGGCGAGCGTGAGGGCATTGAGGCGTTCGGGCCGGTTCAGGCGCAGTTCGAGCACGCCCGCATCGAGGGTCTGGATCAGGTGCATGGGCAAGAGCGTACACGCGGCGCTGTCACAAGGCGACGGGGCCGAACGTCTTGTCTGCGTCAAGCCCCTCCACCCCCTCGCTCCACCCACCATGAAAATCGCCAAGTCGTACACCCTCGCCGAGTTCCTCGCCTGGACGCGCCGCAAGACCTACATCCTGCTGGTGCTGGCCGCCGTGCCGGCCACGCTGTACCAGGTCTTCGGGCTGACCTGGATCGCCGCGCCCTGGTCGGTCGCGGTGCTGCTGGGCACGGCCACCTCCTTCATCGTGGGCTTCAAGAACGCCCAGACCTACCAGCGCACGGTGGAGGCGCAGCAGGTCTGGTCCTCCATCGTCGGCACGAGCCGCTACTGGGGCCTGATCTGCCGGATGTTTCCGACCACCGGCGGTTCGTCGCAGCTGCTCATCCACCGCCACCTGGCCTGGCTCACGGTGCTGCGCCACCAGCTGCGGCAGGGGCGCGTGTGGGAATCCGCGAACAGCCGCGCCAACGCCGAATACCGCGCCAGGCATTTCCGCGTGCCCGAGCACGACACCCCGCTGGACACCGAGCTGACGCCCCTGCTCGGCGAAACCGAGCGGCTGCGCGTGGCGAGCACGGGCCACAAGGGCCTGCTGCTGCTCAACCTGCAGAGCGAAACCCTGCGCGAGCTGTATGCACGCCAGGAACTCGCGGTGCTGCACCACACCGAGCTGCAGAAGACCATCAAGGAACTGCTGGACCAGCAAAGCCGCGTCGAGCGCCTCAAGAACTTCCCCTACCCGCGCCAGTACGCCACCATCAACACCTTGTTCGTCTGGTGCTTCGCGGCCCTGCTGCCCTTCTGCCTGGTGCGCGAGTTCGACCGCCTCAACGACAGCGTGAGCGGCCTGCTCGCCGGCCACATGGTCTGGCTCTCGGTGCCCTTCAGCGTGCTGGTGGCCTGGATGTACCTCTCGCTGGACCAGGTGGGTGAAAGCACCGAGAACCCGTTCGAAGGCGGCGCCAACGACGTGCCCATGGCCCACCTGTGCCAGGGCATCGAGCGCGAGTTGCGCAGCCTGCTGGGCGAGAGCGATCTGCCGCCCCCGCCCACGCCCGACAACCAGATCCTGCTATGAGGCCAGCCACTGCGCCAGGGAGACCTTGCCGATGCGCGCATTGGGGCCGGGGATGAGGGCATTGCCCTCCAGCGGCGAACCGAAATACGTGGCCCGGGGGTCCGACACCACCGCGCGCGGGTCCTGGCGCGCCTGGAACAGCTGGCGGATGAGCTGGTCCAGCGGCACGGCTTCGGGCCCCGCCACTTCGCAGGTGCCGTCGAGCGGGGCCTGCACCGCCACGTCCGCCAGCGCCTCGGCCACGTCGCTCGCCGCGATGGGCTGCAGCGGCGCCGAGGGCAGGCGCACGGTCTGGCCTTCGGTCGCCACGTGGGCGATCGACATCAGGAACTCGTGGAACTGCGTGGCGCGCACGAGGGTGTAAGGCACCCGCCCTTCCTGGATCAGCGCTTCCTGCGCCACCTTGGCGCGGAAGTAACCGCTCGCGGGCACCCGCTCGGAGCCCACCACCGACAGGGCCACGTAGTGCCCCACGCCGGCGCGAGCGCTGGCGTCCAGCAGGTTGCGGGTGGAGGCGCGGAAGAAGTGCATCACCGCCTCGTCCTCGAAGGAGGGTGAGTTGCTCACGTCCACCACCACCTGCGCGCCGGCCAGGGCCTCGCTCAGGCCTTCGCCGGTGACGGCGTTGACGCCCGACGAGGGCGAGGCCGCCGTCACCGCGTGGCCGGCCTGGCGCAGCAGGGTGGCGAGTTGTCTGCCGATGAGGCCGCTGCCTCCGATGACCACGATGTTCATGCGATCTCCTTCTCGGCCACGGGGGCGTGCATGCCCACGGCCATGCGGTTCCAGGCGTTGATCTGCGCGACGGTCCAGCACAGCTCGACGATTTCCTGGTCGCTGAGCTGGGTTTGCAGTTGCTCGAAATCGGCGTCGCGGCTGCCGTGGTGGTCCACCAGCCGGGTCAGGGACTCGGCCCAGTTCAGCGCGGCGCGCTCGCGCTCGCTGTACAGGCCGGTCTCGCGCCAGGTCACGAGGCTGTTGATGCGCTGCCAGCGTTCGCCGTGCTTGCGCAGGTCGCGCACGTGCATGTCCACGCAGAAGGCGCAGCCGTTGAGCTGCGAGACGCGCGTCTTCACGAGTTCGATCAGGACGGTGCCGAGCGAGGAGCCGGCGGTGGTGGCGCCGACGGCGGCCATGGCCTGGTAGGCCTTGGGCGCGATCTCGGTCCAGGGGAGTCGGGGTGATTTCATGTGGCGTCTTTCAGAGGGGTTGGGGAACACACCTCTGAAGACGGTCAGGGCCTGGGGTTTGTGACAGCCAGGTCGCGGCCCAGCGCGGCGGCGATGCGCGCGAGCTTGTCGGGGTTGCGCTGCACGTGCAGGCGCAGGATGCGCTCGCCGTCGGTCACGAACGATTGCGCCGACTCCAGCCCGCCCTGGATGAAGCGCAGCAGGCCCCACTGCCCGTTGAGCACCACGACCTCGAAGCGCACGCCCTCGCCGAAGCGCCGGTGCGTGGCGTAGAAGAGCTGCGCGATGCGCCGCCCGCCCACCAGCGGCACGCCGAAACTCGGCACCTTGCCGCCGCCATCGCCGATCAGTTGCGCGTCCTCGGCCAGCAGCGACTGCAGCCGGTCGAACTGCCCGGTGGCGGCGGCATCGGCAAAGCCGCGCAGCAGTCGCAACTGGGCCTCGCGCGGCACGATGTGGCGTGGCCGGTCGTCCTGCAGCTGCGCCTTGGCGCGGTGCACGATCTGGCGGCAGGCGCTCTCGGTCTTGCCCAGGGCCTCGGCCACCTCGCCGTAGTCGGCGTCGAACACCTCGCGCATCAGGAAGGCCGCGCGGGCTTCGGGTGCCAGCCGCTCCAGCATGGCGAGAAAAGCCACCGACACGTCATCGGCGCGCTCCAGCAGCTGTTCGGGCGTCACCGGCGCATCGGCCAGCAGCGGCTCGGGCAGCCAGGTGCCGATGTAGTGCTCGCGCTGCACCTTGGCGCTGCGCAGGCGGTCGATCGCCAGGCGCGTGGTCACGGTCACCAGCCAGGCCTCGCTGCTGTCCAGGTCGGCGTGCGCGGCCTCGTGCCAGCGCAGCCAGGCGTCCTGCACCACCTCCTCGGCTTCGGCCGGCGAGCCCAGCATGCGGTAGGCGATGCCCTGCAGCCGGGGGCGCAGGCGGTTGAAGGTGGTGGTGGGATCGTTCATGACCAGCCAGACGGGCGAGCGCCCGGTTTTGTGACAGGCGCGATGCTAAGCGCCCTCGCCCGCCATGCGCCGCACCGAGGCGTGGAAGGCCTCGCAGGCGAACTCGTTCTCGCCGAAACACAGGGCCTGGTTCGCCCCGCTGTCCAGCCCGCGCTGCATGCTGGCCGCGAGCGCGAAGTCCTCGTCGATCGCGGTCCAGAACATGTCGAAGTTGCGCTGCCAGTAGCTGTCGCTGCGGGTGGCCAGGTGCTGGCGCGGCGCGATGAGCCAGCCGTCGACCTGCGTGGTGGCGGCGTCGGTGGGCGAGAGCGCGAAGGCGTTGATATGGTCGCCCTCCCAGAGCAGCAGGGTGGAGGGGAACAGGAAGTAGATGGTGTTGATCGTCTTCGCGAAGCCTTCCAGCGTGGCCGGCGGTTCGCTCAGTTCCTCGAAGCTGCGCTTGGGCAGCACGATGCGCTGGTGGTCGCCCACTTGGTCGTGCACCACCACGTTGTCGTGGAACAGGTAGGCGATGGTCTCGCGGTGGGCGTAGGCGAAGTGGTAACTCTCCAGGTTGGCGTCGAGCACCAGCTTCCAGTTCGAGGCCTGGGTGAAATGGCGGTGGCGCTGCACGCGCGCGGCGGCGTCGAAGCCCAGGCCGTCGATCTCCTCGCCCAAGGGGCCGAAGTACGCGGCCCAGTCGAACGCGGGCAAGGCCGTCGCCACCACCCAGACCAGGCCGAAGCGCTGCGCGCAGGGCAGCTCGACCAGGCCGGCGCTGGCCTTGGGCGCGTGGGGAAAGTCGCGGTCGTGCGGGCGGCCGACGCAGGCGCCGTCGTTGCCGTAGGTCCAGCTGTGGTACGGGCACACGAAGCGCTCGCGTCCCTGGCCACAGGCGCCCTCGGGCACCAGCGCCGCGCCCCGGTGGCGGCACACGTTGATGAAGGCGCGCAGCTGCCCGTCGGCATGGCGGGTAAGCAGCACCGGCACCCCATGCACCGAACGCGCCAGCCAGTCGCCGCTCGCCTGCAGCGCGGCCGCGTCGGCCACCGCCTGCGGCAGCCGGCGCAGGGCGGCGAGTTCGCGCTGGTGGCGCGCGGGGTCGAGGTAGCGCGCCACGGGCGACCAGTTGCCGGGCAGGCGCTGGCGGTGTTCACCATTGAGCGCGGCCTTCACGCGGTCGAACAGTTGGGCGGCGGGGGAGGTGGGCAGG
>NZ_JBYTAE010000102.1:0-19287 GCF_058787875.1 Hydrogenophaga sp. FW305-3-2-15-A-LB1
GAGGACGCGGAGGGGGTTTTGGCGGTGGTGGTTTCAGCTCGGGCGGTGGCGGCAATTTCGGCGGCGGCGGCGCTTCCGGCGGCTGGTGAGGGCAACAGGCCATGAACAAACTCGCCCGCATCCTGAAGCACCGTTGGCTGGACGCCTCGGACACCGCGCGCGCGGTGCCCGACGACATGGCCGAGCGTCTGGCGCGGCGCGTGGCCGCCAGCGAAGGCCGGCACAGCGGCGAGGTGCGGCTGTGCGTCGAAGCCGCCCTGCCCCTGAGCTACCTCTGGCGCATCAATGCCAGCACCCCGCTGTCCACCGTGGTGCGCGAGCGCGCGCTGACCTGGTTCGGCCGCCTGCGCATCTGGGACACCGAGCACAACAACGGTGTGTTGATCTACCTGCTGCTGGCCGAGCACGCCATCGAGTTCGTGGCCGACCGGGCGCTGGCGCAACGCGTCGCGCCGGCCGAATGGCAGGCCATCGTGGACCGTCTGGGCGCGCGCCTGCGCGAGGGGGCGTTCGAGGATGGGCTCACGCAGGCCCTGGAAGAAGTGTCCGCCCTGCTGGTGCTGCACTTCCCGGCCGACGCCGGCGCCACCCGGCGCAACGAGCTGGCCGACGGCGTCGTGCGCCGTTGACGAGCGCCGGCGGACTCAGCCGCGCCGCTTGTCCTGCGCCGTGCGGCCGTTGTTGAGCGCCACATTCAATTCCTGCTGCAGCGCCTTGTTCATCTGGGCAAAGGTCTTGAGTTTGCGCGTGGTCTCGCGCAGTCGATCGGCCATGCGCTTGGAGATCGCCAGCAGCAAGCGGGCGCCCAACCTCGGGTCATCCTTGAGCAGGCGCATCAAGGCCGTGCGCGAGAGCACGGCCGCCGCGATGTCGGTGTTGGCGGTGCAGGTGGCCGAGCGCGGCGCGCCATCGAGCACGCCCATTTCCCCGATCAGGTGGCCGGGGCCCATGATGTTCACCACCATGCTCTCATGCAGGCCGGGCAACTCGTTCTCGACCGCGATGTCGCCTTCCAGCACCAGCAGCATGTAGTCGGTCTGCTTGACCTCCCCCTCCTGGATGATGACCGCGCCCGCCTTGATGAGCTTGGGCCGCATGTAGCCCACCACTTTCAGCGCATCGCTCAGGGTGAGGTCGGCCAGCGCCGACGAGGTGACCAGCAAACGGGCTGCCACCTCTTCCGGGGCCATGTCGGGGCTCTCAAAAATGGATGACATCGGCGATGCTCCCAACGTGTTCTTGTCGTGTCCGAGATGGTATGCGGACTGTCACACGGCTCGCCGCAAAAGCCAACAAAAAGACCGGCACGAGGCCGGTCCTTCTTTGATAAACGACACGAAGTCGTCGCTTATTTCTTTTGGCGGTATTTGCGCAGGGCGGCGATCTGCGCGGCCATGACCGCGAGTTCCGACGTGGCCTTGGCCAGATCGAGATCGCTCTTGGCGTTCTTCACGGCCTCTTCGGCCTGCCGGCGCGCTTCGGTCGCCTTGGCCTCATCGAGGTCGTGGCCACGGATCGCGGTGTCGGACAACACGGTGATGTGGTGCGGTTGCACTTCCAGAATGCCACCGGCCACGAACACGAATTCTTCACCGCCATCGGCCTTCTCGATGCGCACGGCGCCGGGCTTGATGCGGGTGATCAGCGGAATGTGGCCGGGCAGGATGCCCAGCTCACCGGCCTCGCCCGGCAGCGCCACGAACTTGGCTTCGCCGGAGAAGATGGATTCTTCGGCGCTGACCACATCGACGCGGATGGTGCTCATAGTTACTCCAATAAAAAAGGTGAGTGGAAAGCAAGCAGCGGGGTGGCTGGCTAGGCGCCGCGCGGAGCCGTACCAAGGTACGGCGAGCACGGCAACAACGCCAGACGCCCCGGGGCGCCGCTTTACGCCACCTTTTTGGCCTTTTCGAAGGCTTCGTCGATCGTGCCGACCATATAGAACGACTGCTCGGGCAGGTGGTCGCATTCACCGGCGGTGATCATCTTGAAACCACGGATGGTTTCGGCCAGCGGCACGTACTTGCCGGGCGAGCCGGTGAACACTTCAGCGACGTGGAAGGGCTGCGACAGGAAACGCTGGATCTTGCGGGCGCGGGCCACGGCCAGCTTGTCTTCCGGCGCCAGTTCGTCCATGCCCAGGATGGCGATGATGTCGCGCAGTTCCTTGTAGCGCTGCAGCGTGCCTTGCACGGCGCGGGCGGTTTCGTAGTGGTCCTGGCCCACCACCAGCGGATCGAGCTGGCGGCTGGTGGAGTCTAGCGGGTCCACGGCGGGGTAGATGCCCAGCGCGGCGATGTCACGGCTCAGCACCACGGTGGAATCCAAGTGGGCGAAGGTGGTGGCGGGCGACGGGTCGGTCAAGTCATCGGCAGGCACGTACACGGCCTGGATGGAGGTGATCGAGCCGACCTTGGTGGAGGTGATGCGCTCTTGCAGACGGCCCATTTCTTCGGCCAGCGTCGGCTGGTAGCCCACGGCGGAAGGCATGCGGCCCAGCAGGGCGGACACTTCGGTACCGGCCAGGGTGTAGCGGTAGATGTTGTCCACGAAGAACAGCACGTCACGGCCTTCGTCGCGGAACGACTCGGCGATGGTCAGGCCGGTCAGGGCCACGCGCAGACGGTTGCCCGGCGGCTCGTTCATCTGGCCGTAGACCATGGCCACTTTCGAGTCCTCGAGCTTCTCGAGGTTCACGACGCCGGAGTCGGCCATCTCGTGATAGAAGTCGTTGCCTTCGCGGGTGCGCTCACCCACACCAGCGAACACCGACAGACCGCTGTGGGCCTTGGCGATGTTGTTGATGAGTTCCATCATGTTCACGGTCTTGCCCACACCGGCACCACCGAACAGACCCACCTTGCCGCCCTTTGCGAACGGGCAGACCAGATCGATCACCTTGATGCCGGTTTCCAGCAGTTCCTGCGAGGGGGACAGTTCGTCGTAGGCGGGAGCCTTGCGGTGGATCGAAGCCGTCAGGGTCTGATCGACCGGGCCACGCTCGTCGATAGGCGCACCCAGCACGTCCATGATGCGGCCCAGGGTGGCCTTGCCGACCGGGACCATGATGGGGTTGGCGGTGTTGGACACCACCATGCCGCGGCGCAGGCCGTCGGACGAGCCCAGCGCAATGGTGCGCACCACGCCGTCGCCCAGCTGCTGCTGGACTTCCAGCGTCAGGGTGGAGCCTTCCATTTTCAGCGCGTCGTAAACGCGCGGCATCTGGTTGCGCGGAAATTCCACGTCCACGACGGCGCCGATGCACTGGACGATCTTGCCTTGTACTTGAGACATGATGGATACCTTCTGTTTTCTCTGGATTCGGTTGGGCGGCTGCTTCAGACCGCGGCGGCACCGGCGACGATTTCCGAAAGTTCTTTCGTGATCGCGGCCTGACGGGTCTTGTTGTAGACCAGCTTGAGTTCACCGATGACGCTGCCGGCGTTGTCGGTGGCGGCCTTCATGGCCACCATGCGGGCGGATTGCTCGGACGCCATGTTCTCGGCGACCGCCTGGTACACCTGGGCTTCCACGTAGCGCAGCAGCAGTTCGTCGATGACGGTGGCTGCATCGGGTTCGTAGATGTAGTCCCAGTCGCGGCCACCGGCGTTGTCCTGCAAGGTGCCTGCATTGAGCGGCAGCAGTTGCTCGATCACCGATTCCTGCTTCATCGTGTTGATGAACTTGGTGTACGACAGGTAGACCGCGTTGATGCGACCTTCGGTGTACGCATCGAGCAGCACCTTGACGGGGCCGATCAGCTTTTCCAGGTGAGGCGTGTCGCCCAGCCCGGTCACGCTGGACACCACCTTGGCACCGATGCGGTTGAGGAAGCCCAGGCCCTTGTTGCCGATGGCCACGGCCTCGGCGCTCACGCCCTGGGCCTGCAGTTCCTTGAGCTGGGTCGTCACCGCACGCAACACGTTGGTGTTGAGACCACCGCACAGACCCTTGTCGGTCGTGACCACGACAAAACCGGCGGTCTTGGCGTCGTTGGTCTGCATGAACGGGTGCGTGTACTCCGGGTTGGCCCGGCTCAGGTTGCCAGCGATCTGGCGCACCTTCTCGGCGTAGGGACGCGCGGAGCGCATGCGCTCCTGCGCCTTGCGCATCTTGGAGGCGGCGACCATTTCCATGGCTTTGGTGATCTTCTTGGTGTTCTCCACCGATTTGATCTTGCCGCGTATTTCCTTACCTGCTGCCATTGGGGCTCCTTAGCTGGTCAATGGGGCGGATCAGTACGTGCCGGTCTTCTTGAAATCGGCAACCGCGGCGGCGAGCTGGGCTTCGGCTTCTTTGTCCTTGTCCAGCGCCTTGCCGCCTTCCATCTTCTGCAGCAGGGCGGCGTGCTTGTCCTTCAGGAAGGCGTGCAGGCCGGCTTCGAACGGCAGCACCTTCTTGACGTCGATGTCGTCCAGATAGCCCTTGTTCACAGCGAACAGCGAGGCGGCCATCAGGCTGATGGACAGCGGCGCGTATTGGGCCTGCTTCAGCAGTTCGGTCACGCGGGCACCGCGGTCGAGCTGCTTGCGGGTGGCTTCGTCCAGGTCGGAAGCGAACTGCGCGAACGCAGCCAGTTCACGGTACTGGGCCAAGTCGGTACGGATGCCGCCGGACTGCTTCTTGATCAGGTCCGTCTGGGCAGCACCACCGACGCGCGACACCGAGATACCGGCGTTGATGGCGGGGCGGATACCGGCGTTGAACAGGCTGGTTTCCAGGAAGATCTGGCCGTCGGTGATCGAGATCACGTTGGTCGGCACGAAAGCGGACACGTCGCCGGCCTGCGTTTCGATGATGGGCAGTGCGGTCAGCGAACCGGTCTTGCCCTTGACTTCACCCTTGGTGAAGGCTTCGACGTAGTCGGCGTTCACGCGGGCTGCGCGTTCGAGCAGACGGCTGTGGAGGTAGAACACGTCGCCGGGGTAGGCTTCGCGGCCTGGTGGGCGGCGCAGCAGCAGCGAGACCTGGCGGTAGGCCACGGCCTGCTTGGACAGATCGTCATAAACGATCAGCGCGTCCTGGCCACGGTCGCGGAAGTATTCGCCCATGGTGCAGCCGGAGTAGGCCGACAGGTACTGCATGGCAGCGGATTCGGAAGCCGAAGCGGCCACGACGATGGTGTAGTCCATCGCGCCAGCCTGCTCCAGGGCACGCACCACGTTCTTGATCGACGAGGCCTTCTGGCCGATCGCGACGTAGACGCAGGTCATGTTCTGACCCTTCTGGTTGATGATCGCGTCGATCGCCACGGCGGTCTTGCCGGTCTGGCGGTCACCGATGATCAGCTCGCGCTGGCCACGGCCGACGGGCACCATGGAGTCGATCGACTTCAGGCCGGTCTGCACCGGCTGGTCCACCGATTTGCGGGCGATCACGCCCGGGGCGACCTTCTCGATCACGTCGGTCATCTTGGCGTTGACCGGACCCTTGCCGTCGATCGGCTGGCCCAGGGCGTTGACCACGCGGCCAACGAGCTCGGGACCGACCGGCACTTCCAGGATGCGGCCCGTGCACTTCACGGTGTCGCCTTCGGAGATGTGCTCGTACTCGCCCAGAATCACGGCGCCGACGGAGTCGCGCTCGAGGTTCAGCGCCAGGCCGAAGGAAGGCACGCCATCCTTGTTGGCCGGGAATTCCAGCATTTCGCCCTGCATCACGTCGGACAGGCCGTGGACACGGACGATACCGTCGGTGACCGAGACCACAGTGCCCTGGTTGCGCACATCGCTGGATGCGCCCAGACCCTCGATGCGGGACTTGATCAGTTCGGAGATTTCGGCGGGATTGAGTTGCATGACTCTTTCCTTCTTTCGTTAAATGGTGTGCAGGCGCGCCCGGAAAAACAGCCGTCAGGCCGTCAGGGCAATCTTCATTTGTTCCAGGCGGGCTTTGACCGAGGTGTCGAGCACCTCGTCGCCCACCACCACGCGAATGCCGCCGATCAGATCGGGCTGCAGTTTCACCTGGAGGTTGAGCTTGCGTCCAAAGCGCTTTTCCAGCACCCCGGAGAGCTCGGCCAGCGTGGCGCTGTCCACCTCGAAGGCGCTGTGGACCACCGCGTCGTACGCCCCCAGCTGCGCGTTCTTCAGCGCGCGGAACTGGGCGGCGATCTCGGGCAGGGCCTCGATGCGGCCGTTCTCGATCACGGTGCGTAGGAAGTTCTGGCCGATGGCGGGCAGGCTGCTCTTGAGCAGGCCGGTCATGAGCGAAAGCACCTGATCGGGTTCGGTCTTGGGGCTGTCGGCGAACTGACGCAGCTGTTCATTGGCGGCCAGGGCAGCCAGCTCGTCGAGCCAGGCCGCGGCGCCAGCCGCGTCAGGGCCTGCGGCCTTGAACAGCGCTTCCGCATAGGGGCGGGCAATGGTGGCGATTTCTGCCATGGTGGTCCTTTGAATGCCGGTCGGTGGCGTCAGGCTCGGATCAGAGCTCGGTCTTCAGGCGGCCCAGCAATTCGGCGTGAACGCCGGCATTGATTTCGCGCTTGAGGATCTGCTCGGCACCCTTGACGGCCAAGGCAGCCACCTGCTCGCGCAGGGCTTCGCGGGCCTTGACGACCTGCTGATCGGCGTCCTGGCGGGCGGCCGCCACGATCTTCGAAGCCTCTTCGGTGGCACGGGCCTTGGCTTCTTCGATCACGGTCTGGGCACGTCGCTCGGCGTCGGCCAGGCGGGTGGCGGATTCGTTGCGCGATTTGCTCAACTCTTCTTCCACCCGCTTGTTGGCCACGGCCAGTTCGGTCTTGGCTTTTTCGGAAGCGGCCAGGCCTTCGGAAATCTTCAACGCACGCTCATCGAGCGCCTTGGCGATGGGTGGCCACACGAATTTCATCGTGAACCACACCAGAATCGCGAAGACGATGGCCTGCGCAAAGAGGGTTGCATTGATGTTCATCGCAACGCCTTTCTGTGTGTTGACAAGAGGGGTGACGCACCGACTGCCGACACGGGTGGCGGATGGTGGCGACGGGATGGAAGGCCGTCACCGCAACACCAGCCCGCGCGGGGCAGCGAGCCGATTTACAGCGTGAACGGGTTCGCGAAAGCGAACAGCAGGGCGATGGCCACGCCGATCAGGAAGGCAGCGTCGATCAGACCGGCCAGAATGAACATCTTGGTCTGCAGGTCGTTCATCAGCTCGGGCTGACGGGCCGACGATTCGAGGAATTTGCCGCCCATCAGCGCGATGCCGATGGATGCGCCGATGGCGCCCAGACCGACGATGAGACCGCAAGCCAGTGCGACAAGACCCAGAACGTTTTCCATGATGACTCCTATGAAGTGGAAGTTTGTTGAGAAAGGAAAGAAACAAGAGAAACCGAATGCGACCTAGAGAGCCGCGTCAGTGCGCGTCATGCGCCTGCCCCAGATAGATCAGGGCCAGCATCATGAAGATGAACGCTTGCAAGGTGATGACCAGAATGTGGAACAAGGTCCACACCGTGCCAGCGATCAGGTGACCGATGAAGAAGAGCGAGCCGCCCAGCGACAGGGTGGCGTAGGCGCCCAGCAGGGCGATCAGCATGAACACCAGCTCGCCGGCGAACATGTTGCCGAACAGCCGCATGCCGTGCGAGACCGTCTTGGCGACGAACTCGATCATCTGCATCAGGAAGTTGACGATGCCCAGCAGCAGGGCCCAGACCGGGTTCTTGCTGGTGCCGAAAGGCGCGCTCACGAGTTCGTGCGCCCAGCCGCCCAGGCCCTTGATCTTGATGTTGTAGAACAGGCACATCAGCAGCACCGACACCGACAGACCCAGGGTGGTCGACAGGTCGGCGGTGGGCACGACGCGCAGGTAGTCCTTGAAGCCCATGGCCGGGCCGGCGCTGTGCCAGATCTGGGGAATCAGGTCCACCGGGATCATGTCCATGAAGTTCATCATGAAGATCCAGACGAACACCGTCAACGCCAGGGGGGCGACGAGCTTGCGGCTCTGGGCGTTGTGGATGACGGATTTGGCCTGCGAATCGACCATTTCCACCAGCATTTCGACGGCGGCCTGGAAGCGGCCGGGCACGCCGGCCGTGGCCACGCGGGCGGCACGCCAGAGCACGAACACCGTGAGCAGACCCAGCAGCGCGCTCACCACGACGGAGTCGAGGTTGATCACCGAGAAATCGACGATGGATTCCTGCTTGTGGTTCGTCAAGTGGACGAGGTGGTGGCGGATATATTCGCCCGGGGTCAAAGTGCCTTCAGCAGCCATGTTCGTGTGTCCGATGAGCCGGAGAGTCAACCGTTTGCATTTGATCGCTTGGCCTGGATGAGGTATCCAAACCAATAGACCTTGAGAACCAACACAAGCCCGACCAGAAGGCCGAACCAATTCAAGGGAGAGACCACCCAGGGGGCTGCGGCCAACATGACCACCGCCAACAGGATCTTGACGCCCTCCCACAGCAGGAAGCCGGCAAATGCCGCGTTGGCGTGCTTCGCCCACACACGGGACATTGCACTGGAGGTCAACCCGTAGGCCATGAGAGCCGAAGGAATTGCCACCGCCGCCGCGCCATACAGAACCGACCACGCCACCGAGGACGACTGCCACAGCAGTCCACCCACGATGCTCGCCGCCAGCCCCACCAGCCACTGCACCATCACCAGCCGCCAGAGCGAGAGCACTGGCTGGCCAACCCGCCACTGCTGCGCTTCTTCGCGCGTCAATGGCTTGAAATCGGATTCCTGCTCCCCATCTTCCTGGTCTGTCCAACCGGGCGGGATCGAATGGCCTTGCGTCATGTTCGACCTCGCGCGTGACAAACAGACGACAAAGCGCCTGGGTTGCAAAGCCGCTCATTATACGTAGAAACCCCAGCCCTCCGTCAATATTCGGCGGACGGGATAACCGTGCCCGCCACGCGCCCCGAGGGTGCGGCCGATAATCCCGCCATGACCGACCTGCCCGACTCCCTGTGCTTCCTGGATGGGGACTACGGTCCGCTGCGGGAGGCCCGCGTGAGTGTGCTCGACCGCGGTTTCATCTTTGGCGACGGCATCTACGAGGTGCTCCCCGCCTATGGCGGCCGCGTGTTCCGCTTCGCCGAACACATGGCGCGGCTGGAGCGCTCGCTGCGCGAACTGCGCATTCCCAACCCGTTTTCGCCCGACGAATGGCTGGGCATCGCGCGGCGCCTGATCGCCGACCAGCAGACCCGCGGCGTGCACGACCAGCTCGTCTATATACAGATCACCCGGGGCGTGGCCCCGCGCGACCACGTGATGCCGCCCGGCCTCCAACCCACGGTGTTCGCGATGGCCAACCCGATGAAGCTGGCCACCCCGGGCAACGCGCCCACGGCGTGGCCTGCGTCACCGCCGATGACTTTCGCTGGCGCAAGGCCCACATCAAGGCCACCAGCCTGCTGGGCTCGGTGATGGCGCGCCAGATCGCCGCCGATGCGGGCGCGGTGGAGGTCGTGATGTTCCGCGACGGCTTTCTGAGCGAAGGCGCGTCCAGCAACGTGTGGGTGGTCAAGGATGGCGTGGTCATGGGCCCGCCCAAGGACAACCTGGTGCTCGAAGGCATCCGCTTCGGGCTCATCGAGGAACTCTGCCGGCAGCAAGGCCTCCGGCACGAGCTTCGCCGCGTCACGCGCGCGGAGGTGCTGTCGGCCGACGAGCTGCTGCTGTCTTCGGCCACCAAGGAAGTGCTGCCCATCACCACGCTGGACGGCGCGCCGGTGGGACATGGCGCCCAGCGCGGCCAGCCTGGCCCCGTCTGCGCGAGCCTCTATGCGGGCTACCAGCGCGTGGTGGCCGCTCAATCGATCTGAAGAACTGGAAAATGGACCGATGGAACTCCCGCCCGACATCCCCCCCGAACAATCGCTCATCACCTACCCGAGCGACTTCCCCATCAAGGTGATGGGCGCCAACGTGGAAGGTTTTGCCACCGCCATGACGCATGTGGCGCGCGCCTTCGACCCCGGCTTCGACGAAAGCACGATCGAACAGCGCCCGAGCAAGGCCGGCAACTACCTGGGCCTCACGCTCACGGTGCACGTGACCAGCCGCGAGCAGCTCGACGAGCTCTACCGCACGCTGACCACGCACCCGATGGTCAAAGTCGTGCTGTGATCATTCGCACACTGGGCCGGGTGGACCACGCGCCCACCTACGAGGCGATGCAGGCCTTCACCGCGGCGCGCACGGCCGACACGCCCGACGAACTCTGGATCTGCGAACACGACCCCGTCTTCACCCAGGGCCTGGCGGGTCGCGAAGACCACCTGCTGGCCCCGGGCGACATCCCGGTGGTGTCGACCAACCGCGGCGGCCAGGTGACCTACCACGGGCCGGGCCAGGTGGTGGCCTACCCGCTGATCGACCTGCAGCGCGCGGGTTACTTCGTCAAGGAATATGTCTACCGCGTGGAAGAGGCGGTGATCCGCACCCTGGCCACCTTCGGCGTGACCGGCCACCGCGTGGCTGGCGCGCCCGGCATCTACGTGCGGCTGGACGACCCCGGCAGCCACGCCCTGCTGCCGCAGCGGCCGCAGAAACGGAACCCGGGCGAACCCCTGCCCCCACCCGACTTCACCGGCCTGGGCAAGATCGCCGCGCTGGGCATCAAGGTCAGCCGCCACTGCACTTACCACGGCGTGGCGCTCAATGTGGCGATGGATCTTCAACCCTTCGATCGCATCAACCCCTGCGGCTACCCGGGCCTGCCCACGGTCGACCTTTCTACAATCGGGGTCGCGGCTTCCTGGGACGACGCCGCGGCGGTGCTGAGCCAGAAGCTCATCGCCACCCTGAGCCCCTGACCCCAACCGCGCCACCCGCGCCCATGCCATGACCCGCCTCGACACCCCCACGGCCCCCGCCAGCAGCACCGTCCGCGACGCCCAGCCCGCTGCCAGCTACGACGCCACGGCCAAGCAGAAAAGCCAGGCCAAGACCGCGCGCATCCCGATCAAGATCGTGCCGGCCGAGGTGCTGAAGAAGCCCGAGTGGATTCGCGTCAAGGCCGGCAGCCCGACCACCCGCTTCTACGAGATCAAGGACATCCTGCGCACCAACAAGCTGGTGACGGTGTGCGAGGAAGCGAGCTGCCCGAACATCGGCGAGTGCTTCGGCAAGGGCACAGCCACCTTCATGATCATGGGCGACAAGTGCACGCGCCGCTGCCCGTTCTGCGACGTGGGCCACGGCCGCCCCGATCCGCTGGACGTGAACGAGCCCGACAACCTGGCCAAGACGATCGCGCAGCTGAACCTGAAGTACGTGGTGATCACCAGCGTGGACCGCGACGACCTGCGCGATGGCGGTGCCGGCCATTTCGTGGCCTGCATCGAAAAGACGCGCGCCCTGTCGCCCCAGACGCAGATCGAGGTGCTGGTGCCCGACTTCCGGGGCCGCGACGACCGCGCGCTCGACATCCTCAAAGCCGCGCCGCCCGATGTGATGAACCACAACCTCGAGACCGTGCCGCGCCTGTACAAGGAAGCGCGCCCGGGCTCGGACTACCAGTTCAGCCTGAACCTGCTCAAGAAGTTCAAGGCGCTGTTCCCGCACGTGCCGACCAAGAGCGGCCTCATGGTCGGCCTGGGCGAGACCGACGAGGAAATCCTCGAGGTGATGCGCGACATGCGCGCGCACCACATCGACATGCTGACCATCGGCCAGTACCTCGCCCCCAGCGGCCACCACCTGCCGGTGCGCCGCTACGTGCACCCCGACACCTTCAAGATGTTCGAGGCCAAGGCCTACGAAATGGGCTTCACGCATGCCGCCGTGGGCGCCATGGTGCGCAGCTCGTACCACGCCGACCAGCAGGCCCATGGCGTGCTCAACCCCGAAGTGAAGTGACATGCCCGCCGCGCACGACCACCTGAGCGTGCGCGACTACGGCGCCTCGCACGGCAGCCACGACCACGACCACTTCCAGATCCTGGTGGGCCTGGAAGGTGTGCTCGAACTGGAGGTGGCGGGACGCGGGCAACGCATCGCCGCCGGCGACGGCTGCGTGGTGCCGCCGGGCGAACACCACGATTTCGAAGGACGGGACGCCACGCGCTGCCTGGTGCTGGACTCGCACGACCCCGCCTGGGCCCGGGCCGTCGCGGCGCCGCCCCCCGGCGTGCAGCCCCTGGCGCGTTACCTGGCCGCCGCCGTGTCGGCGGGCCTGCCACGCGCCCGCCAGGCCGGCGCCGGCCTGCTGCTCGAAGCCTGGTTGCAACACGGCCCCGCCACCGCCCTGCCCCTGGAACGGCCTCGCCGCCCCATCGACTGGGCCGCGCTGAACCAGTGGCTGCAAGCGCGCTGGCAAACCCCGCTGACCGTGGCCGACCTGGCCTCGCAGGTGCACCTGAGCCCATCGCAGTTCACCGCGCGCTGCCAGGCCGAGCAGGGCGACAGCCCCATGCAGTGGCTGCGCCGACAGCGCCTGGCCCAGGCCCGCGCCTGGCGCGCCCATGGGCTGAGCGTGGCCGAGACGGCGCGGCGCATCGGTTACCGCTCGCCCTCGGCCCTGACGGCCGCCCTGCGCCGCGAGCCGCCCCGCGGCTGAGCGCCACTCAAGACCCGCGAAACGCGACGACACACCAGCGGATCGCGACGAAGGCCCGGGCTAAGCTCCGGGCATGAGCCTCTCCTTCCTGCCCGGCCACCGATGAGCCGGCATCACCACTCCCTGGCACTGGGCATCGGCTTTGGCGCCGCCGCCGGTGCCGCCTGGGGCTTCGTGTTCCTGGCCCCCGAACTCGCGCGCGACTTCTCGCCCTTGCAACTCTCGGCCGCCCGCTACCTGGCCTATGGCCTGGTGGCGCTGGCCCTGATCGCGCCGCGCTGGCGCGCCGTGGCGCCCCGGTTGGGCCGACCGGAGTGGTGGGCGTTGCTGCGCCTGAGCCTGCTGGGCAACATCCTGTACTACGTGCTGTTGGCGTCCGCCGTTCAGCTCGGTGGCATGGCCATGACTTCGCTGGTCATCGGTTTCCTGCCGGTGGCGGTCACGCTCATCGG
Organism: Hydrogenophaga sp. FW305-3-2-15-A-LB1; assembly: GCF_058787875.1. Classification (NCBI taxonomy): domain Bacteria; kingdom Pseudomonadati; phylum Pseudomonadota; class Betaproteobacteria; order Burkholderiales; family Comamonadaceae; genus Hydrogenophaga; species Hydrogenophaga sp. FW305-3-2-15-A-LB1. The sequence goes on from NZ_JBYTAE010000102.1 coordinate 12,966, forward strand.
CAGCCGGGGCCACGGGGCCGTACCGCTGCGCCGGCTCGCGCTCACCCTGGCGCTGGGCATCGCGGGCATCGCCTGCGTGGCCTGGCAGGCGCTGGGCGTGCCGTCCGAGGCGCCGGTGGCCGACCGCCTCACAGGTTTTCTCTGCGCCCTCGGTGCGCTGGCGGCCTGGACCGCCTACGCCGTGAGCAACAGCCGCTGGCTGGTGCGCCTGGACCATGTGTCCTCGCACGACTGGAGCCTGCTCACCGGCCTGGTGACGGGTGGGCTGGCCCTGCTGCTGGCGGTGCCAGCCTTCATGGGCAGCCGCCTGAGCGACCACACCGGCGCGCAATGGGGAAGCTTCATCGGCGTGGCCGCCGGCATGGCCATCGTGGCCTCGATCCTCGGCAACGCGTTCTGGAACCGGGCCAGCCGCCTGCTGCCGCTGACCATGATCGGGCAGATGATCCTGTTCGAGACCCTGTTCGCCCTGCTCTACGGCTTCCTGTGGGAGGCGCGCTGGCCCACCGCGCTGGAGGCCCTGGCCATGGTGCTCGTGAGCGCCAGCGTGCTGGCGGGCATCTCGGCGCACCAGCCGCAGCCGGCGCCGGAGCACGGCAACTAGTCGGTCATCAGGGCCGCGGGGTCTTCCGCGGCGAGCACGCTCTGCGCCCAGGTCTGCAGGCGCGTGGTGTCGCAGCGCAGGATCTGCTGCTTGACCGCCAGGATCTGCGAGGGGTGCATGGAAAAGCTGCGCAGCCCCAGGCCCAGCAGCAACCGCGTGAGGCTCACGTCGCCCGCCATCTCACCACACACGCTCACGCCCTTGCCCTTGGCCCGGCATTGCTCGATGGTGCTGGCCAGCAGGTGCAGCACCGCCGGGTGCACCGGGTCGTAGAGGTGCGACACCGCTTCGTCCGCGCGGTCGATCGCCAGCGTGTACTGGATCAGGTCGTTGGTGCCGACGGACAGGAAATCGAAGTAGCGCAGGAACAGCGGAATGGTCAGGGCCGCGGCCGGCACCTCGATCATCGCGCCGAGCTTGACGTGGCCATGGGCGATGCCGGCGTTGTCCAGCTGTTCGCGGGCGCGGTTGACCAGCGCAAGGGTCTGGCGGATTTCGCTGGCGTGCGCCAGCATGGGAATGAGCAGGTGCACCGGGCCGTGCGCGGCGGCACGCAGGATGGCGCGCAGTTGCACCAGGAACATGGCCGGCTCGGCCAGGCTCCAGCGGATCGCACGCAAACCCAGCGCCGGGTTGAGGTGGTCCTCGCCCGCGCGCGAGGCGCCTCGGTCCAGCGGTTTGTCCGCACCCACGTCGACGGTGCGGATGGTGACCGGCAGGCCCTGCATGCCCTCGACCGCGCGCCGGTAGGCGTGGTACTGCTCTTCCTCGTCGGGCAGTTTGCCGGCCCGTCCCATGAACAGGAACTCGCTGCGAAACAGGCCCACGCCCACGGCGCCGGCCTTGAGCGCCGCCACGGCGTCCTCGGGCTGTTCGATGTTGGCCAGCAGTTCGATCTTCTGGCCATCGAGCGTGACGGCCGGCGTGTTCTTCAGGCGCGAGAGGCGCTCGCGCTCGACCTCGCCCTGGCGTTGCTTGAAGCCGTACTCGGCCAGCAGGATGGGCGAGGGATCGACCAGCACCACGCCGGCATCCCCATCGATGATGACCCAGTCGTCCTGCTGGATCAGCTGGCTGGACGAGCGCGCGCCCACCACCGCCGGGATGTCCATGCTGCGCGCGACGATGGCGGTGTGGCTGGTCTTGCCGCCCACGTCGGTGACGAAACCGGCGAAGACGCTCTGCTTGAACTGCAGCATGTCGGCGGGCGACAGGTCGTGCGCAATCAGCACCAGCGGCGCCTCGATGCTGCTGTCGTGCACCGCCTTGGCTTCGCCACCCGGCGCCACCGGCGAGGCCACGCCGCGCATGAAGCGCAGCATGCGCTCGACCACCTGCTCCAGGTCGGCCTTGCGCTCGCGCAGGTACGGGTCTTCCATTTCGTCGAACTGGCGCGCGATCACCTCGAGCTGGGTGGTCAGCGCCCATTCGGCGTTGTAGTGGCGGTCCACGATCCAGTGCTTCACGCCGCTGGTGAGCTGCTCGTCCTGCAGCAGCATCAGGTGCACGTCGAGCAGCGCGGTGAGTTCGGGGTGCGCGTCATTGGGGCCGAGGTCGTGCAGGCTGTGCTGCACCTTCACGATTTCCTCGGCCACCGCGTTGCGCGCGTGGCGCAGGCGTTCGATCTCGCTCTCGACCTGCTCGGCCTGCACGAAGTAGTGCGCCACGTCCACACGGCTGGACGCCACGATCACGGCCCGCCCGATGGCAATGCCCCGGGAGACCGCCAGACCGTGGATGGAGATGGTCATTCGCCCTCGCCGAACTTGTCGTTGACGAGCGCCACCAGCGCGTCCATGGCAGGTTGCTCGTCCTTGCCATCGGTCTCGATCTCGACCACGCTGCCGATGCCGGCGGCCAGCATCATGACGCCCATGATGCTCTTGGCGTTGACGCGCCGTTCGCCGCGCGACATCCACACATCGCAGGCGAAGCCGCCGGCGAGTTTGGTGAGTTTGGCCGAGGCGCGCGCGTGCAGCCCGAGCTTATTGCTGATGGTCACGGTGGTCTTGATCATGCGTGGCTCGTTTGGCCTGGTTCTGGGGCGCGGTCACCGCCACCTGGATGACACCTTGCGTGGCGCCGATCATGGCGCGCGAGATCAGCGCATCCAGCGATTCATGGCGGTACGACACGGTGCGCAACAGCATGGGCAGGTTCACGCCGGTGATGAGTTTGGAGTTGATGCCGTCGATGAGTTTCTGCGCCACGTTGCAGGGCGTGGCGCCGAACACGTCGGTCACGACCAGCGTCTGCGGCAGGTGCATCTGGCGCATCAGCGCGCGGGCCTGCGCCAGCGACTCCTCGGGCGGCACGTTGGGTTGCACATCCAGCGCCGACACCGCGTCGGCGCTGTCGGGGAACACATGCAGCACGCACTGGCGCAGTGCGGAGGCCAGCGGCGCGTGCGCCATGATGAGGATGCCGTTCATGGCCCCAGTTTAGCCCGCGCGGCCGGCCGCGCGGCGCAGGTGGGCGCGCAGGAACACGGCGTAGGCGAGAACGCCACAGACGCCAAAGAGGGTGATGGCGCCGCGGTAGCGGGCGACCTCGTTGTCCACGAACAGCCCCAGGGCATCGATCAGCAGCCCGATGCCCCACTGCACCACGAACACGCCACCGAAGATGACCAGGTTGTAGCCCGAGAGCGCCCGCCCGGCGGCCTCGGCCGGCAGGGCCAGGGCCACGGCGGGCTGGGACAGCGAGCCGACCGTGCAGCTCACGCAATACAGGGCCCAGAGCGGCCAACCGGCGCGCTCGCCCAGCAGCACGATGGCGCCCAGCACGACGAAACTCAGCGGCAGGCCCCAGGCGATCAGGCGCTCGGGCAGCCAGCCCTGGCGCGCCAGCCGCGGGTTGAACACCCCCCAGAGCCAGAAGGTGCACAGCATGCAGAGGTTGATGCCGAACAGGCCGCCGGCCGCCTGCTCCGGCGTGTAGCCCGCGACCTTCACCATCCAGGGCCCGGCCCACAGCGTCTGCACCGCGATCATGCCGCCGTAGTTGACGAAGCCGATCGGCACCATCTGGCGGAAATAGGGATGGCGCCAGACCATGCCGTAACCCGGCTCGGAGACTGGGGCAGCAGGCTCCGCCGGCTCGGTCCGCCGCCAGCGCGGCACCGTCCAGACGATGCCCACCATCGACAGCAGGATCAACCCGCCCAGCAGCCAGAACAGGCCGCGCCAGCCGGTCAGCGGCATCAGCCACTGCACCGGCAAGGTGGCGGCCACCATGCCGAACGAGCCGGTCATGAGCATCCAGGAATTGGCGCGCATCTGCGCCAGGGGCGTGAGCCAGCGCCGATAGCCGGTGAGCGGGGCCATCAGGCAGGCGCTCACGCCCATGCCGATGAGCACGCGCGCTGCCAGCAGCCAGGTGAAGCTGGTGGCCAGCGCGAACGCGGCACAGCCGGCAACCGCCACCCCCAGGAACCACAGGATCACGGTGCGCGGGCCATGGCGGTCCAGCCAGTTGCCCAGCGGCAGTTGCGTGAGCGCGAAGCCGAAGAAATAGCCTCCGGCCAGCAGGCCGAGATCGCCCGCATTGAGCGACATCTCGGCGCTCAGGGTGGGCGAGAGCGTGGCCGTGATGGCGCGCAACAGCGCCGACAGGAAATACGCGAGCGCGAAGGTCAGGAAGACGATGACCACCGTGCGCGGCGCGAGCAACTCGCTTTGCGGGGGGCGCGGCGCCACCGCGCCGTCGAGGCGCACGGGACCGGGTCGAACAGTCGGGTTCATGGCAGCTTGAGTCCGTCAAAAAAGGCGGTGGTCACGTCGTCGCGCAGCGCGGGGCCATAGACCGCCGCCTGGTACACCTGCGTGCCGCGCGCGAAATGCACCGCGCGCACCTGCACCGGTTGGCCTTGGTGGTCGGTGCCTTGCGCCGCCAGGCCCAGGGCCTGGGTGGCGCCGGGCACGGCCGCCGGCCAGCGTGTCGCGGGGTCGTCGGCCCGCGCCGGGTCGACGCGCACGGCCCCCAGCGAGGCGCGGCGCCAGCCGTTCAGCGCGGCGGGCACGCGGGCGGCGTCACCCAGCTCGGCCCAGGCCAAGGCGAAGGTCAGGCCACCCGTGTCGCAGCTGTGCATGTGCAACTCGGCCGGCGCACCGCCATCGAGCGGCACCGGCCGCGCGGCGGACTCGGGCTTGCAGGGCATGAGCGCCAGCAAAGTCGTGCCCTCGGGGCGCAATTCGCGCCAGTTGAAGGTGGGGTTGCACGCACTGAGGACCAGCCCGGCGGACAGCGCGAGCCCCAGCGGGCGCAGGCGGCGGCGCGGCGCACCGCCGGGAACGGGGACAGACATGGAATTCCAGCCAGAGAGGCCACCGCCGGGACACCGCAGCGAAGGCGGGGTCGCGCACAATGGCAACATGAATGCTCTGGATGGTATCCGCATACTTGATCTCTCGCGCGTGCTCGCCGGCCCCTGGTGCACGCAGACGCTGGCCGATCTGGGCGCCGATGTGGTGAAGGTGGAGCGCCCTCCGGGCGCGGGCCATCCCGGCGGCGACGACACCCGCGGCTGGGGCCCGCCCTTTCTGCAGGGACGCGATGGCCAGGACACCGCCGAGGCGGCCTACTACCTGGGTGCGAACCGCAACAAGCGCTCCATCACCTGCGACATCGCCACGCCCGAGGGCCAGGCCCTGATCCGCGAGCTGGCCGCCAAGGCCGATGTGTTCGTCGAAAACTACAAGGTCGGCGACATGGCGCGCTACGGCCTGGACTACGCCGCGCTGCGCGCGATCAACCCCCGACTCGTCTACTGCTCCATCACCGGCTTCGGCCAGACCGGTCCCTACAAGGACCGCGCGGGCTACGACTTCGCCATCCAGGCCATGGGCGGCCTCATGAGCGTGACCGGCGAGCGCGATGCGCTGCCCGGCGGCGGCCCGCAGAAGGTGGGCGTGGCGGTGACCGACCTGTTCACCGGCCTGTACGCGACCATCGCCATCCAGGCCGCGCTGCGCCACGCGGAGCGCACCGGCGAAGGCCAGCAGATCGACATGGCGCTGCTTGACACCCAGGTCGCCATGCTCGCCAATCTGGGCGCCAACTACCTGGTGCGCGGCCGGGACGAAGGCAAGGTGCCGGGCCGGGCGGGCAATGCCCACGCCAACATCGTGCCGTACCAGGCCTTTGAGGTCGCACCGGATGCGCAAGGCCAGGCGCAATACATCATCCTGGCCGTGGGCAACGATGGCCAGTTCGCCAAGTTCTGCGCGGTGGCCGGACGGCCCGGGCTCGCCACCGACCCGCGCTTCGCGCAGAACCAGAACCGCGTGCGCCACCGCGAGGTGCTGGTGCCCCTGCTGGCCGACCTGCTCAAGACGCGCGGCAAAGCCGACTGGCTGGCCGCGCTGGAAGCCGCCAAGGTGCCCTGCGGCCCGATCAACAACCTCGCCGAGGTGTTCGCCGACGGGCACGTGCGCTCGCGCGACATGGTGCACACCTGGTCGCACCCGCTGGCCGAGGCGGTCGACCTCGTCGCCAGCCCGCTCAAGCTCAGCGCCACGCCGGTGCGCAACGACCTGCCGCCACCGCTGTTGGGCCAGCACACGGCCGAGGTGTTGGATGACTGGCTGGCCTGCCCGCCCGAGCGCCTGGCCGAACTTCAACGCCGCGGCGCGGTCTGAACCACGACGCCCCAACTTCGTGACACCCATGAGCGACATCGCCACGCCCCCACCCGCCACCGCCGCGCAGGCCTTGCCC
>NZ_JBYTAE010000103.1:0-18438 GCF_058787875.1 Hydrogenophaga sp. FW305-3-2-15-A-LB1
CATCGTGTGGGACGAGGTGGTCGCCTTCTGGCTGGTGCTCTGGATGATCTCGCCCAGCGGCTTCTGGGCCCAGCTTGCGGCGTTTCTGATCTTCCGGCTGTTCGACATGGTCAAGATCGGCCCCATGGCCTGGGCCGACCGGACCTTCAAGGGCTTCGGCCCGCGCGGCGGCTTCGGCATCCTGCTCGACGACTTCGCCGCCGCTTTCTGCACGCTCATCGTCATCGCCTTGTGGAGGCTCTGAACATGCCCGACACCACCACCGCCCTGGTCGAACAACTCGCCGCCGCCCTCAAGGCGCGCGGCCTGATGATGGCCACGGCCGAAAGCTGCACCGGTGGCCTGATCGCGGGTGCCTGCACCGAGCTCTCGGGCTCCAGCGACTGGTTCGAGCGCGGGTTCGTCACCTACTCCAACGCCGCCAAACACGGCCTGCTCGGCGTGCCGGCCCTGCTGATCGAGCGGCACGGCGCCGTGAGCGAGCCGGTGGCGCGCGCCATGGCCTCGGGCGCGCTGGCGCACTCGCCGGCCCAGCTCGCCGTGGCCGTGACCGGCGTGGCCGGCCCCACCGGTGGCAGCGCCGAGAAACCGGTGGGCACGGTGTGGTTCGGCTGGGCCACGCCCGAGGGCGTGTTCACCGAGCACCAGCGCTTCGACGGCGACCGCGCCGCCGTGCGCCAGGCCACGGTGCGCCATGCGCTGGCCGGCCTCCTGCAACGACTGCCCCGCGCCTGAAGCCCATGGAACCGTTCAAGAACCTCATCGGCCCGGCCACCGTCGTCAACGCCGGCCACCACCTGCGCCGCGCCTGGCCGACATTCGACCGCAAGCGCTTCGAGGCCCAGGCCGCCACCGGCCTGGAACAGCTGGAGTTCAAGGCCCGGGCCATGCAGCTGGCCGACGCGCTGGAAGCCACACTGCCCGACGACTTCAACGCCGCCTGCGAACTGCTGGAGGCCAGCCTCGCGCCCCCCCTGGCCATGGACGCCCAGGGCGAACCGCTCAAGCTCGGCGAGGCACGCGACGAGCACGGCATCGGTGGCTGGGCCCTGTGGGCGGTCGGCGAATTCGTCGCGCGCCGGGGCGTGGCCGACGAAGCGGCGGCCCGGCGCGGCCTGGCCTGCCTGCACGCGGTCACGCAGCGCTTCACCGCCGAGTTCGCCATCCGGCCGCTGATCCAGCGCCACCCTGCCCTGGCCTTCGACACCCTGGGCCAGTGGGTGAACGACCCGAGCGCGCACGTGCGCCGGCTGGTGAGCGAAGGCAGCCGCCCGCGCCTGCCCTGGGGCCTGCGACTGCAGGCGCTGGTGCTGGACCCGGCTCCCAACCTGCCCCTGCTGCGCGCGCTGCAGGACGACCCCAGCAGCTACGTGCGCCGCAGTGTGGCCAACCACCTCAACGACATCGCCAAGGACCACCCCGACCTGGTCGCGGGCTGGGTGCGCGACCACCTGATCGACGCGCCCGATGCGCGCAACGCGCTGCTGCGCCACGCCAGCCGCGGCCTGATCAAGGCCGGCCACGCGCCCACGCTGGCGGCCTGGGGCCTGGGCAGCGGCCTGCAGGGCGAGGCCACGCTCGCGCTGACGGCGAAGCGCGCGGCGGTCGGCGGCGAGATCGGCCTGCGCGTGCAACTGCGCTCCAGCGCGCGCCAGCCCCAGTCGCTGGTCGTGGATTACGCCGTGCACCACGTGCGCGCCAACGGCAGCGCCTCGCCCAAGGTGTTCAAGGGCTGGAAGCTCACGCTCGCGCCCGGCGAAGAACGCACGCTGGAAAAGCGCCACAGCCTCAAGCCCGTGACCACGCGCACGCTCTACCCCGGCACGCACCTCATCGACCTGCGGGTCAACGGCGTGGCGCTCGCGGAGGCGGCGTTCGAGCTCAAGCCTTGAGGATGTGCGCCGCGAGCCCGCGCCGGGGCGAGGGCCCGATCACCGGCGCATAGCCCAGCCGGGCCCACATCTGCACCGTGAAGCGCGGTGCCGGCGCACCCAGCAGCCGATGGATCTCGTTGTATGGCCCTATCTGCTCGGGGTACTCCTGCAGCGCCTGCGACAGCGGCTGCATCGACAGGCCCGCGGCGGTGGCGGCGAGTTGGGCCCGCACATAGGCGCGGCCCGCGTTAATCTGCGTGCAGCGGTCGTTGCCCTCGGTCACCAGCCAGAAGAAGGCGGGCGTGTGCTCGATCCGGGTGTTGAAGTCCTGGATCTGGGTCGTCGTCGACGTGCCGTCGGGCGCGGGCACCTCGCGGCGGTCGAACAGGCCCAGGGCCACGAGCGCTCGCACCATCGGCGCGTTGAGCGAAATGCCGTCGCGGTGCCGCGCGATCTCCTGCGGGCCCACGCGCAGCACCTGGAGCGACTCCATCACCGTGCGCGGCGTGACCAGCTCGATGCGCCAGGCTTCGCGGGCGATGCGGCGGTGCCGCGCCAGCGCCTCCGACTGCGCGGCACCCACGAAACCGACTCGCATCGGGTACGGCCGCACGCTGGCGCTGATCGCCTCCAGGGCAGCGGCATCGGGTTCGCGCGCCTCATAGGCCTCGCGGTTCGTGCGGCGGTGGAAGATCTGCGCGAACAGTGGATCGGGCGCCACCGACGCCTCGGGCACCAGGCGGATGCGCGCGGTCGGCCGCGCATCGACCGTCTCGGGGCCGAAGGCGCCCCGCGGGAACAGCTCGATCTGCGCGCGCAGGCCCTTCTCCCGCGCCGCCAGGTCGAGCAGTTCGATGAAGCAGCCCTGGCTCATCATCATCTGGCGCGAATGCGGGTCGGTCTGGGGCAACAGGCGGCTGCGGTCGATGAACAGGGTGATCTCGTCGGGCACGCCCAGGTCCACCAGCCAGGACTGCAGGTTGTGCGAGTGCGGCGCGAGCAGCGCGTGCCCCACCAGCCATCGGCGCACGTCGGTCTGCTCGCCCGGCCCCTGCCAGGCGGCAATGGCCTCGGGCGGCAGCGCGCTGTCGCAGGCGCCCAGGGTGACGGCGACCGCGCCGCCGCCCGCAAGGCGGATGAAGCGCCGGCGGTCCATGGACATCAGGCCCGCGCGGGCAACGGGGTCACGCCCTCGGCGCTCAGCAGCGCCAGGCCCTGCAGCGTGTGTTCCAAGGCCTGCGGCCAGGGCGTGTGCGGCTCGCTGCCGATCCGCTCACGCAGGCGGCGGTTGTCCAGCCGGTGGGTCTGGTTCCAGAGATAGCGCAAGGCGGCCAGCGCGCCCAGGGTCGGCATGGCCAGGCCGAGCGCGCGGATCAGGGGCCAGGGCATGCCGCCCACGCGCAGCGCCTCGTTCTCGCGCAGCCAGCCTTGCTCGCGGGCCAGTGGCTGCAGGGCATTCACCCAATCGCGGCCCGTGAGCGTGTGGCCGCTGAAGTGCAACGACTCGAACGCGGGCAGGGTCTCGCGCACACGCGCCAGGGCGACGAAGGTCTGCGCCAGGTCGGGCAGGTAGGCCCAGGGCGTGGCCACGTCCAGCGGACCGGGAAACACCAGCTTGCCGCGGCGGATGCCGGTGAGCATCGCGCGGTCCAGCCAGGTGCCCTGGCCCTGCCCATAGAAATTGCCGGCGCGCACGATCACCGCGCGCAGTTCCCCGCGTTGCGTGGCCGCCTCCAGCCGCTCTTCCATCTCGGTGCGCACGCGGCCCATGGCCATGGTCGGCCGGTACGGTGCGCCTTCGAGCAGCACCGCCGGCATGCCCTGGCCGAAGTTGTAGACGTTGCCCGGCAGCATCAGCGTGGCGGCCAGCGCGCGCGCCACGGCCATGCCACTTTGCAGCAGGGGCCCGTTCTCCCGCTCCCAGGCCGGGCGGGTGTACTGGTTGGGGTTGAGCGCGTGCACCACCACCGTGGCGCCGCCCGCCTGCCGCACCCGCGCCACCAGGTCGGCGACGGCCTGGGGCGTGTCCACCGCCTGCGCCAGCCATTGCACACCGGCCACCGTGGGTGCCTGTGCACCGGGGCGCATCTGCGCCAGCACGCGCCAGCCGTCGCGCGCGAAGGCCTGCACCGCGGCCAGGCCCAAGCGGCCGCGACCGCCGAGCACCAGCACCGTGCCGGCAGGGGAGGAAGAAGAGGGCATGGTTTTCATGAGGAACTCCGCGAAACACCGACCACCGGCGCCATGGCATCGATTGTGGAAACAGATCGTCCCATTCACAATGGGATGAAAGCGAACACCAGTCATGCACAAATGAATACCGGTGATTTCAACTGGACCCTCATCCGGTCCTTCCTCGCGGCGCTCGACCGGGGCAGCCTGATGGCCGCCGCGCGGGCCCTGGCCACGACCCAGCCCACGGTGGGTCGCCACATCGGCGAGCTCGAAACGCAGCTCGGCGTGGTGTTGTTCGAGCGCACCGGCCGTGGCCTCGTGCCCACGGCGCACGCCCACCGGCTGGCCGAGGCGGCGCGCGCGATGGCCAGCGCGGCCGACCAGCTCGCGCGCCAGGCTTCGGGCGCGCAGCAGGATGCGCGCGGCTCGGTGCGCATCAGCGCGAGCCAGCCCGTGACCTGCGTGCTGCTGCCGCCGGTGCTGTTGCAGTTGCGCCAGGCCCACCCGGACATCCAGGTGGAGCTGGTGTCGAGCAATGCCGTGAGCAACCTGCTGCAGCGCGAGGCCGACATCGCGCTGCGCATGGTGCGCCCCGACCAGGCCACCCTGCTGTGCAAAAAGGTCGGCCAGGTGGCCCTGGGCACCTATGCCCACCGCGACTACCTGCGCCGCCGGGGCACGCCGCGCACGCCGCAGGATCTGCTCGCGCACGACCTGGTGGGCAACGATCGCCAGACCGACATCCTGCGCGGCTTCGCGGCCATGGGCTACCCGATGCAGCGCGAGAACTTCGCCGTGCGCACCGACGACCTCAACGCCTACCAGGCCGCGGTGGACGCGGGACTGGGTGTGGGCTTTCTGGCTCGCTATGTGGCGCGCCGCAACCCCGACCTCGTGCCGCTGCTGCCGATGCTGCCGATCCCGCCACTGCCGGTGTGGCTCGCGGTGCACCGCGAGATCCGCAGCAACCCGCGCATCCGCCAGGTGTGGGACTTCCTGGCGCAGGCCCTGCCGCCGGCCCTGGCCTGAACGCAGCCCCTACACTGGCACGGCACCACCCCCATTTGAAAGGCAGCCCTTCATGCTCACGGTCCACCACCTGAACAACTCGCGCTCGCAGCGCGTGCTCTGGCTGCTCGAAGAGCTGGGCGTGCCGTACCAGATCGAGCGTTACGAGCGCGACCCCAAGACCATGCTGGCGCCGGTCTCGCTGCAGAAGGTGCACCCGCTGGGCAAATCGCCCGTGGTGACCGACGGCAAGGCCACGCTGGCCGAATCGGGCGCGATCCTGGAGTACCTGGTCGAGACCTACGGTGAAGGCCAATTCGCGCCCGCGCACGGCACACCGTCCTTCCTGCGCTACCGCTACTGGCTGCACTACGCGGAAGGCTCGCTGGCCACGCCGCTGCTGCTGCAACTGGTGTTTGACCAGATCGAGCGCAAGAGCCCCTTCATCGTGCGCCCGGTGGCGCTGGGCATCTCGTCCCAGGTCAAGAAGCTGCTCGTCACGCCCAACCTCAAACGGCACTTCGACTACCTCGAAGCCGAGCTGGCGGAGCACGGACCCTGGTTCGCCGGGCGATCGTTCAGCGCGGCCGACGTGCAGATGAGCTTCGGCATCGAAGCCGCCGCCGCGCGCGGCCTGCTGAAGAACCGGCCCAAGCTCGCGGACTGGCTGCGCCGCATCCACGAGCGGCCCGCCTACCAGCGCGCGCTGGCACAGGGCGGGCCGTTCGACCTCGGCACGTTCTAGACCGGCCGCGTCACGCCAGCTTGAACGGCAGTTCGCGCAGCGGCTTGCCGGTCAGGCTCGCGATGGCGTTGGCGAACGCCGGCGCCAGCGGCGGCAGACCGGGTTCGCCCACGCCGGTGGGCGCGTCGGCGCTGGGCACGAGGTGCACCGCGATGGCCGGCATGTCGGTGATGCGCGGCACCGCGAAGTCGCCGAAGTTGCTCTGCTCCACCACGCCGTCCTTCAGGGTGATGGCCGCGCCCGGCAGGCACATGGACAGGCCCATCAGCACCCCGCCCTGGATCTGTGCCTCCACGCTCTTCGGGTTCACCGCGAGGTTGCAGTGCACACCGGCCGTGACCTGGTGCAGCTTGGGCGTGCCGTCGACCACCGAGGCCTCGACCACGTAGGCCACCACCGAGTCGAAGGACTCGTGCACCGCCACGCCCCAGGCGCGGCCGGCGGGCAGGGCCTTCTTGCCGTAGCCGCTCTTGTCCACCGCGAGCTGCAGCGCGGCGCGGTGGCGCACGGCCTTGTCGTCCATCAGCTTCAGGCGGTAGGCCACCGGGTCCTGTTTCGTGGCGCGCGCGATGTCGTCGATCAGCGTCTCCATCACGTAGCCCGTGTGGGTGGAGCCCACGCTGCGCCACCACAGCACCGGCACGTTGAGCTTGGGGTGGTGGGCCGAGAGGCGCATCGGCACGCTGTAGGGCTTGCCCATGCCTTCGACCATGGTCTCGTCCACGCCGCCCTTGACCATCATGGGTTCGAAGAAGGTGCCGGCCATGATGGACTGGCCCACGATCACGTGGTCCCAGGCCAGCACCTTGCCTTGCGCGTCGAAGCCGATCTCGGCGCGGTGCAGGTGCATGGGGCGGTAGTAGCCGCCGCGCACGTCGTCCTCGCGGCTCCACACCGTGCGCACCGGCGCGCTCAGGCCGGCGGCCTGCGCGGCTTTCGCGATGGTGCAGGCCTCGACCACGAAATCGCTGGTGAGCAGGCCGCGCCGGCCGAAGCCGCCGCCGGCCATCTGCACGTTCATCGTCACCTGCTCGGGCTTCACGCCCAGCGTGCGCGCGGCCGCGGCCGTGTCCAGCCCCGGCATCTGGGTGCCGGTCCACACCGTGGCCTTGGCGGCGGCGCCGCTGCCGGTGAGCTGCACCGTGCAGTTCAGCGGCTCCATGGGCGCGTGCGCCAGGTAGGGGAAGACGAACTCGGCGCTGATCTTGTGCGGCGCATTGGCCAGCGGCGCCATGTCGGCGTCGTGCTTGATGTGGCCGGTGTTGGCGGCCAGGGCGCGGTAGCTCACGAGCTGCTGCGCGCTGTCCACCTTCTCGCGGCCGGCGTCGTTCCACTGCACCTTCAGCGCATCGCGGCCCTGCTTCGCGGCCCAGTAGCCCTCGGCCACCACGGCCACGCCTTCGCCGCCATCGTGCAGCGGCACACGCAACACGGCCTTCACGCCCTTCACCGCGCGCGCGGCCGCGTCATCGACCGAGGCCACCTTGCTGCCGAACACCGGCGGGTGCTGGAGCACGGCGGTGAGCATGCCGCGCAGGCGCACGTCCATGCCGAAGCCCTGCCGTCCGCTGGATTTCGCTTTCGCGTCCAGCCGCGTCGTGGGCTGGCCGATCAGCTTGAAGCGCGACGGGTCCTTGAGCGTGACCTGCACCGGCACCGGCTGCTGCATGGCGGCGTCGGCCAGGGCGCCGTAGCCGAGCTTCTTGCCACCGGGGCCGATCACCACGCCGCGCTCGGTGGCCAGCGAAGCCACGGGCACGTTCCACTGCTTCGCGGCGGCCGCCAGCAGCATGGCGCGCGTGCGCGCGCCGAGCTCGCGGTACTGGGTGTACGAGTGCTTGACCGCTGTCGAGCCGCCGGTGATCTGCATGCCGAAGGCCGGGTCGTTGTAGGCCGGGTCGGCGTTGCCGTGCACGGCCTGCACGCGGCTCCAGTCGGCGTCCAGCTCTTCGGCCAGCACCATGGCCAGGCCGGTGTGCGTGCCCTGGCCGAACTCCAGGCGGTTGATGGTGACGGTGACCGTGCCATCGCGCGCGATCTTCACGAAGGCGGCGGGCTGCTGGTCGGGCTTCAGACCGGTGGCGGCGGGGGCCGCACCCTGCTGGGCGCCGGCCATGAGGGGGTAGGCGCCCAGCGCGAAACCGGAGGCGGTGGCGATCTTCAGGAAGCTGCGGCGCGCGATGCCTTCAGGCGCCTCGGCGTCCTCCAGGCGGTGGGCCAGCGCGGGCGGCAGGTGGGCGCGAATCTGGTCGGCGGTGTGGGTGTGCAGGTGCATGGGGTGTCCTTTCAGGCCAGCGTGCGGGCCGCGTCCTGGATGGCGATGCGCACGCGCGCATAGGTGCCGCAGCGGCAGATGTTGCCGGCCATGGCGCCGTCGATCTCGGCATCGCTGGGTTTCGGGTTGGCCTTGAGCAGCGCGGTGGCGCTCATGATCTGGCCGCTCTGGCAGTAGCCGCACTGCGCCACGTCGGCCCTCACCCAGGCCTGCTGCACGGCCTGGCCGACGCGGTCGGTCGCCACGGCTTCGATGGTCGTGATCTTCTGCCCCACGGCCGAGGCGATGGGGGTGACGCAGGAGCGGATGGCCGCGCCGTTCAGGTGCACGGTGCAGGCGCCGCAGAGCGCCGCGCCGCAACCGAACTTGGTGCCGGTCATGCCCAGGGTGTCGCGCAGGGCCCAGAGGATGGGGGTGGATTCGTCGGCGTCGACGCGAACGTCCTTGCCGTTGATGTTGAGCGTGGTGGGCATGCGTGGGTTCTCCTGTCGTGGGTTGAAGTGCCGGTACACCAGTGAATGAATGTTCATTCGCTTTATAGTGAAAAACGATGTCGAAGAAAAGTCTTTTTCTCAGGCCTTGATGCCATCCCAGCAAAGACCGAAGGCCTGCGCCAGCGTGGCCTCGGTGTCTTGCAGGTCGCCGCTGCGCAGCAGGTTGGCGGTGTCGCGCACCGAACCGAAGAAGCTCGCGGCCAGCAGCATGGTGGGCACGTCCTTCACGATCTGCTGCGCCCGCGCCTCGTCGAAGAAGCCCAGGCAGCCGCTGGCGAAACGCGCCGAGAACTGGCGCGAGGCCTCGCTGAACCAGGGCGAGTTGTAGTACTGGTCCATGAACACCGCCTCCGGGTAGTGCGCCAGCCGGTGGCGCAGCAGCCGGGTCCAGTTCTGCTGGATGCGGCGGCGGAACGGCACGGACGGATCGATGCCGGTGTCGATCAGCGCGCTCAGCGCACCCTTGACCTGCTCGTACAGCGCGTTGAGCAGGTCTTCCTTGGAGCGGTGGTAGACGTACAGCGTGCCGGTGGCCAGGCCGGCCTCGCGCGCGATGCCGGCCATGGTCAGCCCGCTCAGGCCAACGCGCTCGACCATCGCCAGGGTGGCGCTGGCGATGGCCTGCTGCTTGTCGTCGTCCTTGGGTTTCATGAGGGCGCGATCTTAAGCGAATGAATGTTCATCCGTCAACCACACCCGGACGGCCGTCAGGCCCCGTGGCACTTTTTGTATTTCTTGCCGCTGCCGCAGGGGCAAGGGTCGTTGCGGCCCGGCGTGGCCTCCTTGCGCACCGGCTCCACGCGCGGGCCCAGGCTCTTGCCGATCTGGCGCAGGTCGTAGACCGCCCAGATGGCGGCGCCGAAGGCGTTGAGCCGGTCGTCGCTCACGCTGGGCGGGCCGTCTTCGGCGTGCATGTTCACCGTGGGGGTGTCGATGTCGTCCTCGGTCAGCTCGACCACCTTCTCGAGCGCCTCGTCGATCCAGGCGGCGGTCTCCTTGTCGCGCGGCGGCTCCCAGTCCTCGCCGAAGTTCTCCACCACGAACATGAAGCCCAGCGCCCACACCTGGGCGTAGGCCGGCAGTTCCTGGTCCTGGAACTCGGCGCGCTCTTCGTCCGGCAGCGCGGCCACGGCGCCGCGCACATCCATCAGCTCGGGGTGGTAGCTGCGCTCGTCTTCCAGCGTGTCCACCGGTGCGGCCAGCGATGCCGCCACCTCGGCCTGGCGGCGCGACCACAGGTCCATGAAGCGCTCGTACTGCGCGGTGTTGCTGAAATGCGTGCCGTCGTCCTGCGGCGCGGTGGGCAGCGGGCCGGTGCCCAGCAGCACGGGCAGCCATTCGGCGGGCTCGATGGGGCGGCGCGTGCACAGCAGCGCGGCCATCGCGCCTTCGCAGAACTCCCACTGCGGCACCTCGTCGCCGCGCGTGCGCAGGTCGTCCAGGATGGCGTCGAGCGCGTCGTAATCGTCGTGGTCCAGCGCGCCGGCCGGGTCGGAGGGGGTGTTCGTCGTTGTCATGGTGCAAAGAAGCCGGGGTTTTATGATGCCCCGCAGTGTATTCCCCGGTGCACCCACGAAAGCCCGCATGCTCGACCGCCTCAACGCCCTCTACCCCGTGCGCTACACAGCCTTCGCGCTCTGCGTGCTGTTCGCGCTGCTGAGCCTGTTCACCCTGGTGGCCTTCGGGGTGGGCGGGTTCAGCTTCCTGGTGTTCGGGGCCCTGTCGGCCGTGGGCCTGTGGGACCTGCGGCAGACCAAGAGCTCGGTGCTGCGCAACTACCCGGTCATCGGGCACCTGCGCTTCATGCTGGAGAAGATCCGGCCCGAGATCCGCCAGTATTTCCTGGAGAACGACACCGACGCCACGCCGTTCTCGCGCAGCCAGCGCAGCCTGGCCTACGCGCGCGCCAAGGGCGAGACCGACAAGCGCCCCTTCGGCTCGCAGCTGGACATGAACGCCGACGGCCACGAGTGGCTCAACCATTCGCTGCAGCCCAGCACCCTGGCCACGCACGACTTCCGCGTGCTCATCGGCGGCGACACCTGCACCCAGCCGTACGACGCCAGCATCTTCAACATCTCTGCGATGAGCTTCGGCGCGCTCTCGGCCAACGCGATCCAGGCGCTCAACGCCGGTGCGAAAAAGGGCGGCTTCGCGCACGACACCGGCGAAGGCTCGATCTCGGCCTGGCACCGCCTCAACGGTGGTGACCTGATCTGGGAGATCGGCTCGGGCTACTTCGGCTGCCGCGATGAAACCGGCCGCTTCAGCCCCGAACGTTTCCAGGCCAACGCGATCGACCCGCAGGTGAAGATGATCGAGATCAAGCTCAGCCAGGGCGCCAAGCCGGGCCACGGCGGCGTGCTGCCCGGCCCCAAGGTCACGCCCGAGATCGCCGCGGCGCGCGGCGTGCCGGTGGGCATCGACTGCGTCTCACCCTCGTCGCACAGCGCGTTCACCACGCCGATCGAGATGATGCATTTCATCACCCAGTTGCGTGAACTCTCGGGCGGCAAGCCGGTGGGCTTCAAGCTGTGCATCGGCCACCCCTGGGAATGGTTCGCCATCGTCAAGGCCATGCTGCAGACCGGCGTGCGGCCCGACTTCATCGTGGTCGATGGCGCCGAGGGCGGCACCGGCGCGGCGCCGCTGGAGTTCACCGACCACGTGGGCGCACCGCTGCAGGAAGGCCTGCGCCTGGTGCACAACACCCTGGTGGGCGTGAACCTGCGGGAACACATCAAGGTGGGCTGTGCCGGCAAGGTGGTGAGCGCCTTCGACATCGTGCGCGCCATGGCCATCGGCGCGGACTGGTGCAACAGCGCGCGCGGCTTCATGTTCGCGCTGGGTTGCATCCAGGCGCAGAGCTGCCACACCGGCCACTGCCCCACCGGCGTGACCACGCAGGACCCGGTGCGCCAGCAGGCGCTGGTGGTGCCCGACAAGGCCCAGCGCGTGTTCCATTTCCACCAGAGCACGCTGATGGCGCTGCAGGAACTGGTGCAGGCCGCGGGGCTGCAGCACCCGCGCCAGATCACCTCGCACCACCTGGTGCGCCGCGTGAGCGAGAACGAGGTGCGCCTGCTGGCCAACCTGCTGCCCTCCACGCCACCCGGCGCGCTGCTGACCGACCTGGCGGCGCAGCACGCGGTGTTCACGACCTATTGGGAGCGGGCCAGCGCGGAGCGGTTCAGCCTGGCCTGAGGCCCGTCAGGCGTCCCGGCCGTTGTACTCGTGGGCCGGCACCGTGCTCAGGTCCAGCCCCTCGATGCAGCGCAGGTTCACGGCCGCCATGGCGTTGCCCTTGGGGTCCACCCCCTCGGCGTAGGGGTGCATGCCGCAGGTGGGGCAGAAGCGGTGCTTGATGAGGTGCTTGTTGAACAGGTAGGTGCTGGCCGCGTCCTCGGGGGTCTTCAGCGTGAACTGGTCGCGGGGCACGAACCAGAGCAAGGACCCTTTGCGGGAACAGATCGAGCAGTTGCAAGACAGGGCGCTGCCGATCTCGCCCTCGACGTCGAACGCGACCTTGCCGCAATGGCAACTGCCGGAATAGCGTGTGCTGGCCATGGGAACCTCGCTCGGTGATGGTTGGGGGATGTCAGTTGTAGCAAACCAGGACCGCACACGCCGCGGCCACCAGCGCCGCCCCGGTGCGCACGTGGTTCCAGCGCGTCCATTCGCGCACGTAGGCCGGCCAGTAGGCCGCCGCGTCGGACGACGCCGCCTCCAGGCGCGCGAGGCGGTTGTTGCGCGGCACGTTGAAAGCCATGGTCACGCCGAAGGTGCCGAGCGCGTAGAGCAGGCCCCCGGCGAGCAGCGCGGCCGACCCGGCCATCACGGCCACCACCACGCAGGCGATGGACAGCAGCAGCGTGCCCATGAACGCCCCCATGAACCAGGGGTTGATCACCACGATGTTGATGCGCTGCATGGCGGCCACGCCCTGCGCGGCGGGCAGCTGTGCCAGGGCCTTCATCACGAAGCTGGAGAAGCCGTAGAACACGCCCCCCACCGTGGCCGCGCCGAGCGCGGTGAGCAGGGCCAGCAGGTCCATGCCGCTCATGGCTCGACCTTCGCGCCCTTTTCCCGCAGCAGCTCGCGCAGCACCGAGCGGTGGCAGTGCGACTCGTCCTCGCAGTAACAGCCGACGGAAAAATCCGAGCGGTGCGACAGCGCGGCGAGCAGCTCCAGGTTGCGCGCGTTCTCGGGCGCGGCCATCTCGGCGCGGTATTTCCGCGTGAAGGCGCTCCACTGCGCGGGCGTCTCGGCGGACTGGCCGAGCTTCATGGTCTCCACGCTGGGCGCGAGGTTGGGGTACCACACGTCGTACCAGTTGCCCGAGGCGAACTCGGTCTTGGGCACGCCGCGCGGCGGCCGCCGCACCGTGCCGATGCGGGTGCCCTCGCCCGCCGCCCTGTCGCTGCCCAGTCGAACCACCCGAATGGCCATGGCCGCCTCCTTGTGAAACTTCAGATGCGCGAGCCGTCTTCCAGGAAGCGCTCTTCGCGCTCCAGCCCACCCTGCTCGTTGTACCGCTTGCGGCGCTGCAGCAGCCCGCGTTCGCCGTGTTCGTCCTCGCGCACGAGCACACCTTCTTCGTTGAAGTACTTCTGCCAGCCCCAGAGGCGGCCGTTGCGCTCGGCGTTGACGGCCGCGGGCTTGCCGTTGTCCCAGAAACTCTCGATGGTGCGCTCGAGCTCGCGGCCTTCGCGCCGGATCTGTTGGCGCATTTTCGGTTTCCCGTTCAGGTACCACTGCTGGATGCGCTGCTCGTAGCCTTGGGCCCAGGTGGTCTCCTGCGTGAGCTGGCCGCTCTCGGCCCATTCGCGCGCCGTGCCCTCGCGACCGCCCGGGCCGTTGGGGTCGCGTTCGATGAAGTCGGTTTCGGAACGCGGCTGGCCCGAGGCGTAGAACACGCGCTTGATGCGCCGGCCATCCTTGAGCTCCTCGTTGCGCACCAGCCGGCCTTCGCGGTCGAGCACGCTCAGGCGCTGCATCTGGCCCTTGAGGTAGCTCACGGTGCCCGAGGGTTTGCCGGGTTCGCGGTACAGCGTGACCTCGCTCGCGCGCCCGCCGTGGCCGCAGACCTCGCGGTCCTGCGGCAGCACGCTGGTCGGCGCGCAACGCAGTTCCTTCAGCGTACCGTCGGCCAGGTAGGCGATGGTGAGCACCGTGCGGCGCTCGTCGGAGAAGTGCAGTTCCTGCAGGTAACCGGCTTCGGCAAAGTGCTTCTGCACGCCCACGTTGCTGCCGTTGTCGAGGTTCTCCTCCTTGCGCAACGTGCCCTTGGCATCGAAGGTGCGCGCCAGACCGTGGCGGTTGCCACGTTCGTTGACGCTGTACTCGCGCCGCTCGCCATCCGCCAGCACCATCACCACGGGACCGACGAAGCGGCCTTCGCGCAGGGTCTGCTCGCGGCGGCGCACCTGGCCGTCCTCGTCGGTGCAGCGCATCACGCCGCTCTTGCCGGCCGTGGTGTGGCCGTTGTTCGGGTTCACGCTCTCGCCGTTGAGTTCGCAGCGCTGCACGGCCCAGGACGGGGCACAGACCATCAGCGCGATGCTCAGTCCCAGGAGCTGGCGTTCAAACCGCATGGGCAGGACGCCTCCATTCGCGGCAGATGGTCACGCCGATGCGCTCCATGCGCCGGGCCATGCAGAGCACGGCGTCGTCCTTGCTGACCAGCGTGGCACGGTGCGCGGCGGCGAGGTCGATGAACTTCTGATCATCGGCGTCCTTGCAGGTGAAGGCCGCCTTGGGGGCTTCGGGCACGAGCCGGGTGCAACGGTCGAACGCATCGAGCACGTCCTGCGCGGGCCGGGCCTGGGCCGCCAGGCGGCGCGCGATCTGCGGGTAGGCCAGCACGCGCACCAGTTCTTCGCGCATGGCGGCGGTGGCCAGCCAGGCGCCGGCCGACCGCTCCAGCGCCTCGCGCAAGGGCGCGGTGACCGGGTCCTGGAAGACGAACAGGTCGAGCGCGATATTGGTGTCGAGCACCACCGTGTTCATTTCAACGTTCTCGCTCACTGCAGTCCTCTCACGTTGAAAGAAGTGTCTCAGTCCAGAGATGTCGAGGATCCGGCTCCGCCGGTCCTAGGCATCGCCCCCTTGAGGGGGACGTGCGGAGCGCGGCGGGGGTGCCTCACTTTTGCGCGGGGTCAGGTCGAAGCGGAACAGCCGGCATTCGATCGGGCCGTTCCACAACGGCACGCGGCGCGATTCCTTGAAGCGCATCTTGCCGGGCAGCTTGAGGTCGGGCGTGAGCAGCCAGGCGCTCCAGCCCGCGTAGTGGGTCTTCCAGTGCGCGGCGAGCTGGTTGAAGAAGTCGCTGCCGTCGCCGCCATCGGCCATCTGCGCGCTCTCGCGGCCCTGGCCGGCGGCGGGTGGCGGCGGGGCGCCCACGGTGAAGGTGCGCGGCGCGCGAGGGGCCATGCGCTGGGCGCGCGCGCTGGCGTTTTCACCGGCCACACCGGCGGCAGCGATGCGCTCGCCGTAGGGCGGGTTGAGCAGCAGCACACCGGGGCGCGCGGTGGGCGGCGTGCGCTGCAGCGCGTCGCCGCCGCGCAGCTCCACCGCATGGGCCACACCGGCGCGCTCGGCGTTGCGCTGCGCGAAATCGACCATGCGGAACGACACGTCGCTGCCGAAGACGATGGGCGCATGGCCCGCCGGCCATTCGCGCTGCTGCTTCACGGCATCGGCCTTGATGGCCTGCCACACGTGCGGCTGGAACGGCAGCAGCTTCTCGAACGCGAAGCGGCGCAGCTGGCCGGGCGCGATGTTCAGCGCGATCTGCGCGGCCTCGATCACCACCGTGCCGCTGCCGCAGCAGGGGTCGTACAGCGGCGCGATGGCGTCCAGCGGCGTCTCGATGCCGGCTTCCCAGCCGGTGGCCGCGATCATCGCGGCGGCCAGGGTTTCCTTCAGCGGTGCGTCGCCCTTGTCTTCGCGCCAGCCGCGCTTGAACAGCGGCTCGCCCGAGGTGTCGATGTACAGGCTCACCGTCTCGGTGGTCAGGTGCACGTAGATGCGCACGTCGGGCCAGGTGGTGTTCACGCTGGGCCGCTCGCCGCGCTTGGCGCGGAAGCGGTCGCAGATCGCGTCCTTCACCTTGAGCGCGGCGAAGTTCAGCGAGGTCAACGGGCTGTGCTGCGCGGTGATCTCGACCTTGATGGTCTCGGCCGGCGTGAACCAGATTTCCCATGCCACCTCGCCGGCGGCGTTGTAGAGGTCCTGCTCGTTGCGGTAGCCGCCGTGCCAGAGCTGCACCAGCACGCGCTGCGTGAGGCGGCTGTGCAGGTTCAGGCGCAGGGCATCGCGCCACGAGGCGTTGAGCGCGACACCGCCGCGCGCCTTGTAGGGCGAAGCCTCGCCGGTGATGCGCTGCACCTCGGCGGCGAGCATGTCCTCCACGCCGGCGGCGCAGGGCAGAAAAACTTGAAGTTGGTTCACAGTGCTTTGCGCAGGTTCGCGGGCGCGATGCGCAGCGCCTCGCGGTATTTGGCCACGGTGCGGCGCGCGCACTCGATACCCTGCTCGCGCAGCAGGTCGGAGAGCTGGTTGTCCGACAGCGGCTTGGCGGGCTCCTCGGCGGCGATGAACTGCTTGAGCAGCGCACGCACGGCCGTGCTGGAGGCGTTGCCGCCGGTCTCGGTGCCCAGCGAAGAGCCGAAGAAGTACTTGAGCTCGTAGGTGCCGAAGGGCGTGGCCATGTACTTGGCGGTGGTCACGCGGCTGATGGTGGATTCGTGCAGGCCGAGTTCGTCGGCGATCTCGCGCAGCACCAGCGGGCGCATGGCGAGTTCGCCGTGCATGAAGAAGTTGCGCTGGCGCTCGACGATGGCGCTGGAGACGCGCAGGATGGTGTCGAAGCGCTGCTGGATGTTCTTGATGAACCAGCGCGCCTCCTGCAGGCGCTGCTGCATGGCGGCGTGGCCGGCCTCGCCACCACCGCGGTTCTGTCGCATGGCGTTGGCGTAGACATCGTGCACGCGCAGGCGCGGCATCACGTCGGGGTTGAGGATGACCTTGAAGCCCCGGCCGGCGCGCGTGACGATCACGTCGGGCACGACCACGTTGCGCTCCACGTCGACGAAGCGGCGGCCCGGCTTGGGTTCGAGGCGCGCGATCAGGCCGAGCGCGGCGCGCGCGGTCTCGTCGTCGATGCCGCAGAGGTTGCACAGGCGCTTCACGTCGCGCTTGGCCATGAGCTCCAACGGCTGGTTGCAGATGGCGAGCGCGGCGCGCGCCTCGGCCGTGTTGCGCAGCTCCAGGATCTGCAGGCGCAGGCATTCGCCCAGGTCGCGCGCGCCCACGCCCGAGGGCTCCATGTGCTGCAGCAGCTGCAGCGCCACCGCGAGGCGCTGTTCCAGCGCCTCGCGCGCCTCCAGCGCGTCGTTCGGGTCGCCCGCGAGCTGGGGCGTGCCCGAGAGGTGAAGCCAGGCGTCGGCCAGCTCGGCCAGGTCTTCCTCCAGGTAGCCGTCGTCGTTGAGCGACTCGATCAGGAAGTAGAGCGCGGCGCGGTCCTCGTCCGACAGGCGCAGGCAGCGAGCCTGGTCGTGCAGGTGGTCCTGCAGGCTGACCGGGGCGCGCGCCAGGTCGGCGGCGCTGGCGGTCTCGTCGTTGTCGCCCGAACCGCTGTTGCGCGCGGGCGCGTCGCCACCCCACTCGCTGTCGTCGGGCGCCATCTCCACCGTGCCATCGCCCTCCCAGCTTTCCTCCACCGGGGTGGCGCCGTCCAGCTTGCTTTCCAGGCCATCGCCGTCACCGCTGTCGGTGCTTGCGCTGGAGGATTCGAGGGATGAGGACAAAGGCACCGGCGCCTCGGGCAGGGCCGCCTCGGCGATCTGCTCGCCGGCGCTCACCGGCACATCGGTCTGCTCCAGCCCGAAGGTCTCGCGCTCGGCGATTTCCTCCGCGCGTTCGAGGAAGGGGTTGTCGTCGAGCATCTGCTCGACTTCCTGCGCCATCTCCAGCGTGGACAGCTGCAGCAGCCGGATCGACTGCTGCAGCTGGGGCGTGAGCGCCAGGTGCTGCGAGACGCGCAGGGAAAGGCCTTGTTTCACGGCCTCACATCCTGAAGTGTTCGCCGAGATACACCCGGCGGACGTCGGCGTTTTCCACGATCTCGGCGGGGGTGCCGCTGGTGAGCACGTGGCCGTCGTTGATGATGTAGGCGCGGTCGCAGATGCCCAGCGTTTCGCGCACGTTGTGGTCGGTGATCAGCACACCGATGCCACGCGATTTGAGAAAACCGATGATGCGCTGGATCTCGATCACGGCGATGGGGTCGATGCCGGCGAAGGGCTCGTCGAGCAGGATGAAGCGCGGCTCGGTGGCCAAGGCGCGGGCGATTTCCACGCGCCGGCGTTCACCGCCGGAGAGCGCCGGCGCGGGCGAATCGCGCAGGTGCTCCACGTGCAGGTCCTGCAGCAGGGCGTCGAGCCGGCTTTCGATGGTGGCGCGGTCCAGCGACTTGCCCTGCTCGTCCTCCTGCAGCTCCAGCACGGCGCGCACGTTGTCGGCCACGCTGAGCTTGCGGAAGATCGAGGCCTCCTGCGGCAGGTAGCCCAGCCCCAGGCGCGCGCGGCGGTGGATGGGCAGGCTCTCGATCGGCTGGTTGTCCAGCAGGATCTGGCCCGCGTCGGAGCGCAGCAGGCCGACCAGCATGTAGAAGGACGTGGTCTTGCCCGCGCCGTTGGGGCCGAGCAGGCCGACCACCTCGCCCTTGAAGACCGCGAGCGACACGTCCTTGACCACCTTGCGGCTGCCGTAGGACTTCTGCAGGCCGCGCGCCTCGAGGCGGCTGACCACCGGGGCGGGGCGGCCCCTGGGGGTGGCCGCCGGGCTGGGAGAGGCATCCGTCAC
>NZ_JBYTAE010000104.1:0-18241 GCF_058787875.1 Hydrogenophaga sp. FW305-3-2-15-A-LB1
GGCTTCGGCGGGCGCGAGCGGCGCGCTGCTCGGGGCTGGGGTTGGCACCGGGCGCGAAGGCGCGGTGGCCGGTGGCGCCGCGACCTTGGGCGTCCCGGCGGCGACCTGGGGTGCCTCCACCACGGGGCCCGCCACGGCCGGCGGCACGGGCTTGGGCGCCCAGACGCGCACGCCCATCTCGGCCAGCATGGCGCGCTGGCGCGCATCGAGCAGCGGAACAAAGGAGGTGTCGAGCACGTCGTCGCTCATCGGGTGCCCCGCGCCGCCATCAGGTTCAGGCTCATGACGATGGCGTCTTCCCGGCGCAGGTGGCCGTCCGGGTAGTAGCCCTTGCGCAGGCCGACCTGCGAGAAACCGTAGCGCTCGTACAGGCGGCGCGCGGCTTCGTTGCTCTGGCGCACCTCCAGCCAGAGCCACTGGGCCTGCTGGCCGCGCGACCACAGCACCAGCGCGTCGAGCATGAAGCGCGCCCAACCCTGGCGCTGGTGGGCCGGCGCCACGGTGATGTTGAGCAGGTGCACCTCGTCCACGCCCGGCATGGCCACGAGGTAACCCAGCAGCACGCGGCCGTCGGCGCGCACGGCCTGCGCCTGTTCACCTGGCAGCGCCTCGCCCAGCAGCAACACCGCCGGGTAGCCGGCCTGCAGCGAATCGTGGAAATGCTTGCGCGACCAGGGGTGGGCGTAGGCCGTGACTTCCACCGCCCGCACGGCGTCCAGGTCGGCCTCGGTCATGGGCTCGAAGGCGATGCGGCGTTCGCGGGTGGCCGGGGGGCGCACGGTGTCCGGCAGTGGCCACACCGCCTGCGGGGGCTGGGTGGCGCAGGGGGTCATGGCCCGCAGCAGGGCGTTCACGGTGGTGTCCATCGTGAGCCTCAGGGCGTGACGGCCGCCACGGCCGCTCTCAGGCGTTCGCGCTCGTCGGTGGTCTGGGCCACCTTGTCGCGCACGTACAGCGGCAGGGCATCGCGCGCGGCCACCGCCGCGCCCGCGGCCAGCAGGCCGGGCGCCAGGCGCAGCAGCGCGGCGGCCGTGGGCAGGGCCGGCAGGCGGGTGCCCGGCAGTTCGGCCAGGGCGCTGGCGTAGCTGTCGAACACGTTGCCCGCGAGCAGGGTGGCGCCATCGGCCTGAAGGTGCGCGCCCAGGTCGGCCGGCGCGCACAGGCGGGCCGGCGCCAGCGGTGACAGCCCTGCTGGCGCGCAGGCGTAGGTGGCCACGTACAGCTCGCCCATGCGGGCGTCGAGCAGGGCGGCGATGCGCTTGGGCGGGGTCTGGCCGGCGTGCCGGTGGTTCCAGCGGGCCTCTTCGGCCAGGGCGAGGAGGGTGTCGACCGGCAGCACCGGCAGGCCCCGCGGGCGGGCCGCATCCTGCGCTCCGTAGGCCAGGCCCTGGGCCACGGCACAGGCGGTGCGCAGGCCGGTGAACGAGCCCGGCCCCCGGCCGAACACCACGGCGTCCAGGCTGTTCAGGGCCCAGCCCGAGGCATCGAGCAGCTGTTTCACCAGCGGCAGCAGGGTGGTGGACGCCATCGCGCCGCCCGGGCCGCTGTGCTGCCACAGCGGGCCGTCGGGCGCGCCGCTGCCCAGGGCGACCGAGAGGGTGTCGGTGCTGGTTTCAAGGGCGAGCAGGCGCAAGGCGGAAGGCATCCCGGGATTATCGGGCACCGGGTGCCTCCGTTTCCGGGGTGGGGGCGCGCCGCCGGCCATCCACCGCAACGGCCATTCACACAGCCGTGGCCGGTTCTTCCCCGGTGCCGTTTCATAATGAAACACCATGTTCGATATCGACTTCCTCCGCCGTGTGACCGCCTTGCGCCCGGTGCGCGGGCTGGTGCTGAGCCTGCTGGCCGGCCTGGCGCTGCCCGCGTGCGCCCAGATGGCGGGCCGGAGCGACCCCCTGCCGCCCGCGGTGCTGGCGGCCATGAGCCGGGCCCAGGTGCCGGCCAGCGCGCTGTCGGCGCTGGTGATCTCGGTCGATCCCGACGCCCATGAGCGCCTGCGCCACCGCGCCAGCACCCCGGTGAACCCGGCCTCGGTGATGAAGCTGGTGACGACCTACGCCGCCATCGACCTGCTGGGCAGCGATTTCACCTGGAACACCCGCTTCTACACCGACGGCACGGTCGAGAACGGCGTGCTGCGCGGCAACCTGTACGTGCGCGGGGGCGGCGATCCCAAGTTCGTGCTCGAACGCATCCAGGAGGCCTACCTGGCCCTGCAGGCCAAGGGCGTGCGCGTGATCCTGGGCGACATGGTGCTCGATCACAGCGCGTTCGAGCTGCCCGCGATCGACCCCGGCGCCTTCGACGGCGAGGCCCTGCGGCCCTACAACGCCACGCCCGACGCGCTGCTGGTCAATTTCAAGTCGGTCATCCTCACCTTCCAGCCCGATCTGGCCAACGGCGTGGCCCACGTGGTCAGCGAGCCGCCCATGGCCGGCCTGGCGGTCGACGCCTCCGTGCCGCTCTCGCGCGGCACCGCCTGCGGCGACTGGCGCAGCACCGTGCAGGCCCGCTTCGACGACCCGAACAGCATCCGCTTCGAGGGCCGCTACCCGCAGGTCTGCGGTGAACTCAAGTGGCCCGTGGCCTACCAGCAGCCCGCGAGCTACGCCGCGCGCGCGATGGAAGGTCTGTGGCGCGCCAGCGGCGGCTCCATCACCGGCCAGGTGCGCGACGGCACCATGCCGGCCGAGGTGCAGTTGCTGCACGAGGCGCGCTCGCTGCCCCTGTCCGAGGTCATCGTGGACGTGAACCAGTGGAGCAACAACGTGATGGCGCAGCAGGTGTTCCTCACGCTGGGCCAGCTGGCGCCGCCGCAGACGGCCACGCCCGTGCTGGCCGTGGTGGCCCCGGGTTCGGCCGCCGCCCGGCTGGTGCCCTCACGCCCGGCGCGCTTCGAATACTCGCGCGAGGTCGTGACCGACTGGTGGAAACGCACCTTCGGCCCCCGCATGCCGGGGCCGGTGCTCGACAACGGCTCGGGCCTCTCGCGCGAGGAGCGCATCACGCCCGAGGCGCTGGCGGGCCTGCTGCGCCACGCCGCGCGCCACCCGCAGGGCGTGCAGTTCGTGCAGTCGCTTTCGATCGCAGGCGTCAGCGGCACCGCGGCGCGGCTGGCGCGCGGTGGCCAGAGCGCCGCGCGCGGCAACGCCTGGGTCAAGACCGGCACGCTGCGCGACGTCACCGGCATCGCCGGCTACGTCAACGCGGCCAATGGGGCGCGTTATGTGGTGGTGGGGTTCATCAACCACCCCAACGCCTCCGCCGCCCGGCCCGCGCTGGACGCGCTGCTGGAGTGGACGGCCCTGCTGCCGGATTGATGCGGCTTTTACCGCGCCGGAGCGCGACCCGCATCGGATGAAGCAGCCCCGTCCAGGGGCATCAAGGGTCCGGCTCCGCCGGCCCGAGATGCCGTCCCCCCTCGAAGCGCCGAAGGCGCGCCACAGAGGGGGGAAGCCGCAAAGCGGCGCAGGGGGGTGTTCCTCCTCATGCCGCGGCGCGCCTCAGCCGGTCGCGCACGCCGTCCCAGGCCGGGTCTTCCGGTGGCGTTTCCACCCAGATGAGGCGCACGCCGGTGGCGTCCAGCTCGCGCAACACGGCAAAGAGTTCCTGGGCGGCGGCGGCCGCGTCGTCCGGCATGCGCCGGCGCGGCACGCTTCGCGCGGGCTCCACGGGGCTGCGCGCGTAGAGCGCGATGTGCTTCGCGTCGTTGCCCAGCACCTGGAAGGCCGAGCGCAGCTGATGCGCGTCCATCAGCCGCACCTTGGCGCGCGGCGCGTAGTGCGATTCCAGCGTGCCCGAGGCGCGCGGCGCGGCCTCGTCGCGCTCGCGCAGGGGCTGGCCGCAGGCCGCTTCAAGTTGCGCGACGGTGATCATGCCGGGGCGCAGCAGCACGGGGTGGCCGCGCGTGCAGTCGACGATGGTGGATTCGATGCCCACCGGGCAGGCGCCGCCGTCGAGGATCAGCAATTCGTCTTCCGCCAGGCTGGCGAACTCCTCGGCCACGTGCGCGGCGGTGGTGGGGCTCACGCGGCCGAAGCGGTTGGCGCTGGGCGCCGCCACGCCGCTCACGCCGCGCGCGGCGGCCGCGCTCAGCAGGGCCTGGGCCACGGGGTGGGCCGGGCAGCGCAGGCCGACCGAGTCCTGCCCGCCGGCGGCGACCGCGGCCACACCCTCGCGGCGCGGCAGGATCAGCGTGAGCGGGCCGGGCCAGAAGGCGTGCATGAGCGAGGCGGCAAAGGCGGGGACCTCGCGCGCGTAGTGGTCCACGTCGGCGCGCCAGCCGTGCGCGCCCGGGCCGGGCGCGAGGTGCACGATCAGCGGGTGGTCGGCCGGGCGGCCCTTGGCCTCGAAGATGCGGTGCACCGCCGTGGCGTTGTCGGCATCGGCCGCGAGGCCGTAGACGGTTTCGGTGGGCATGCCCACCAGCGAGCCGTCGGCCAGGCGCTGCGCCGCGCGCTCGATGGCGGCGGGGTCTTGCGCGGACAGCAGCGGCGGTGGCATGGCGCGCCTCAGGCGCCGAGCGCGGGCAGGCCGAGCAGCGCCAGCACCTGCGCGGTGGTCTCGCGCACCTGGGCCACGCTGGCGCCGGTGACGTTGAGGTGGCCCATCTTGCGGCCCGGGCGGGCGCCCAGCTTGCCGTAGAGGTGCAGGTGGGTGCCGGGCAGGGCCAGCACCGCGCCCCAGGGCGGCGACACGGGTGTCCTGCTGGCTTGCGCGCGCACGGCATTGGGCGCGAACCAGAGATCGCCCAGCAGGTTGACCATGATGGCCGGGCTGTGCTGGCGCGGCGTGGGCAGCGGCAGGCCGGCGAGCGCGCGCACCTGGGCTTCGAACTGCGACAGGTCGCAGGCGTTCTGCGTGTAGTGGCCGCTGTTGTGCGGGCGCGGCGCCATTTCGTTGACCACAAGGTCGAGCGCGCCATCGGCGTTCTGCACCACGAAGTACTCGACGCACAGCACGCCCACGTACTGCAGGTGGTTCGCGATGGCCACCGTGCTGGCTTGCGCGCGCTGTGCCAGCGTGGGATCGAGCGCGCCGTCGAAGACCTCGGTGAGGGCGAGGATGCCGTCGTGGTGCGTGTTCTTCTGCACCGGAAAGCTCACGACCTGGCCGTCGGCGCCGCGGGCCACGATCACCGAGCATTCGGCGCGCAGCTGGAGCAGCTTCTCCAGCACGCAGGGCACCTTGTCCAGGTCGTCCCAGGCGGCGGCGAGTTCCTCGCGCGTGGACACGCGCACCTGGCCCTTGCCGTCGTAGCCCATGCGCGCGGTCTTCAGGATGCCGGGCAGCAGATCGGCCGGCACGGCCTTGAGCGAGGCGTCGGTGGTGATGACGGCGTGCGGCGCCGGTGCCACGCCGCTGATGGGCGCGCAGTGCTCGAAGTGGGCCTTCTCCTTCACGCGGTCCTGCGCCACGGCCACGCAGGCGGCGGACGGGGCCACCGGCCGCTGGGCCGCGAGCGTGAGCAGGGCGTGCGCCGGCACGTTCTCGAATTCGGTGGTGATGGCGTCACAGCGCTGCATCAGCTGGGCCAGGCCCTGCTCGTCGTCGTAGGCGGTCCTGATGTGGTGGTGGCTGACCAGGCCGGCGGGGCTGGCCGGATCGGGGTCGAGCACCACGGTGAAATAGCCCATGGCCTGCGCCGCCTGCACGAACATGCGGCCGAGCTGGCCGCCACCCATCACGCCCAGCGTGGTCTGCTGGCCGCTGTGCACGGAAGGGTTGCCGGGGAGAAGGGTCTTGAAGCTCATGCGGGCAGGGTCATCGCGCGGGCGGCGGCGGTCTGTTGGGCGCGGAAGGTGTCGAGCTTGTGGCGCAGCTCGGGGTCGTGGCTGGCCAGCAGGGCCACGGCGAACAGCGCCGCGTTGGCCGCGCCGGCCGCGCCGATGGCGAAGGTGGCCACGGGGATGCCCTTGGGCATCTGCACGATGCTGTGCAGCGAGTCCACGCCGCTGAGGTGTTTGCTGGCCACCGGCACGCCGAGCACCGGCACCACGGTCTTGGCCGCCAGCATGCCCGGCAGGTGCGCCGCGCCGCCGGCCCCGGCGATGATCGCCTTGAGCCCGCGCCCCGCGGCCGCCTCGGCGTAGGTGAACATGTCGTCGGGCATGCGGTGCGCCGAGACCACGCGCGCCTCGTGCGCGATGCCGAAGTCCTGCAGGATCTGCACGGCGTGCTGCATGGTGTCCCAGTCGCTGCTGGAGCCCATGAGCACACCCACTTGGATGGAGTTCATGACGGTGCCTCTGGCCGATGCGCCCCCCGCGGGGGGCTGGAGCGGTCGCGCGCATGGCAGGGCATGGCGTCTCCGGTAAAGTGTGGATTTTACGTTTGCCCAGGCCGCTCCCATGATCAACGTCACCGTCGCCAACTTTGAAGCCGAGGTCATCGAGGCTTCGATGCACACCCCCGTGCTGGTGGATTTCTGGGCCCCGTGGTGCGGCCCCTGCAAGGTGATCGGCCCGCTGCTGGAGAAGCTGGAGGCCGATTACGCCGGCCGCTTCAAGCTGGTCAAGATCGATTCCGACCAGGAGCAGCAGCTCGCCGCCGCCTTCGGCATCCGCAGCATTCCCACCTGCGTGCTGCTCATGAACGGTCAGCCGGTCGATGGTTTCATGGGCGCGATGCCCGAGGGCCAGATCAAGGCCTTCCTCGACAAGCACCTGCCCCCCGGCGGCGACGAAGCCGAGGCCGAGGCGGTGGAGCCCGATGCGCAGGACGCGCTCGCCCAGGGCGATCTGGACGGCGCGCTGGAGAAGATGCGCGAGGCGGTGCAGGCGGCACCGGACAACGACGACGCGCGCTTCGACCTCGTGAAGCTGCTGCTGGAGATGGGGCAGGACGACGACGCCAAGGTGGCGTTCGCCCCGGTGATCGCCAAGGCCGCGGGCGTGCGCCGGCTCGACTCGCTGCAGCGCTGGATGGCCGCGCGCGATGCGCAGGCCGAGGTGGCCGACCCCGATGCCCGCGCGGCGGAGCTGCAGGCCGCCATCGCCGCCAACAAGCGCGACTTCGAATCGCGCTTCGCGCTCGCGCAACTGCTCATGGCCTACGGCCAGTGGACGGCGGCCATGGACGAACTGCTGGAGATCCTGATGCGCGACAAGGCCTGGAAAGAGGAGCTGGCGCGCAAGACCTTCATCGCCATCCTCGACGTGATCGACCCACCCAAGCCCAAGGTGGCCGAAGGCCAGGTGCCGCCGGAAGACCCGACGGTGGCGACCTACCGCCGCCGCCTGTCGTCCGTTGTCTTGAGCTAGCCCATCAGGCGCGTGAGCGCCTCCTGGTACTTCGCGGCGGTCTTCTCGATCACCTCGCGCGGCAGGCGCGGCGCGGGGGGGGTCTTGTCCCAGGGCTTGCCGCTGACCTGCGCGGTCTCCAGCCAGTCGCGCAGGAACTGCTTGTCGTAGCTGGGCGGGTTCTGGCCCACCACGTAGCTCTCGGCCGGCCAGTAGCGCGAGCTGTCGGGCGTGAGCACCTCGTCCATGAGCACCAGCTTGCCGGCCTTGTCCAGGCCGAACTCGAACTTGGTGTCGGCAATGATGATGCCCTTCTTCAGCGCGATCGCCGCGGCTGCCTGGTAGAGCGCGATCGACACGTCGCGAATCTGCGCGGCGAGTTCGGGGCCGATCATCTCGACCGTGCGCTCGAAGGTGATGTTCTCGTCGTGCTCGCCCATGGCCGCCTTGGCCGCGGGCGTGTAGATGGGCTCGGGCAATTGCGAGGCGTTCTGCAGGCCCTCGGGCAGCTTCACGCCGCAGACCGAGCGGCTTTCCTGGTACTCCTTCCAGCCGCTGCCGGCCAGGTAGCCGCGCACCACGGCTTCCACCGGGATCGGCTTGAGGCGCTGCACCAGCATCGAGCGGCCGGTGACCTGCGGCACCTCGGCGGGCGAGACCACGCTCTCGGGTGCGTCGCCGGTGAGGTGGATCGGGCAGATGTTCAAACCCTTGGGGCCGAGCTGGTCGAACCAGAACAGCGAGAGCCGGGTGAGCAGCTCGCCCTTGCCGGGGATCGGTTCGCCCATGATCACGTCGAACGCGCTGATGCGGTCGCTCGCCACCATCAGAATGCGGTCGTCGCCCACGGCGTAGTTGTCGCGCACCTTGCCGCGCGCCAGCAGGGGCAGGGAGGTCAGGGCCGAGGTGTGCAAGGCAGAGGTCATGATCGGATCGGAAAAAAGCAAGACAAGAAAAAAGCCCGTTGAACAGCCAACGGGCTTTGAACCATTCCGGGGGATTATCGCAAGTTGGCGGCGGGATGGGGCCGAAAGTCGAGTCCGCCGGTGCGGCGCCTATTTGGCGGCGAGCCCCAGGCGTTCGATCAGGGTCTTGTCCTTGGCGTAGGTCTCGGCCGCCCACTTGCGGTAGTCGTCGCCGCTGCGGTACCACATGGCCTGGTTGAGCTGGCCCAGCACCTCGATGTGCCTGGGGTCCTCCATGGCCTTCTTGAACGCATCGTGCAGCACCTTGGTGACGGCCGGGTCCATGCCCTTGGGGCCGGCCAGGCCATAGGGTGAGGTGGACACCACGCCGTAGCCGAGCTCCTGCGCGGTGGGCACCTCGGGCCAGCGCTGGGTGCGCTGTTCGCCGAAGGTGACCAGCAGGCGCATCTGGCCGCCGTCCACGTACTTGTCCCAGCCGCTGGCGTCGCTCTGCGCCATCACGTGGCCGCCGAGCAGGGCGGCCTGCAGGTCGGCGTTGCCCTTGAAGGGCACGTGCGTGAGTTGCACCTTGGCGTTGCCGGCCAGCTCTTCCATCAGCAGGTGCGGGCTGCTGCCGGTGCCGGTGGAGCCGTAGTTGATGGCGCCGGGCTGCTTGCGCGCGGCCTCGATGTAGTCCTTGAAGGTCTTGTAGGGCGAGTCGGCCTTGACGGTGAGGCCGAAGGTGTAGCCCGAGACGCCGATGATGTAGGTGAAGTCGGTCAGCGGGTCCCAGTTGGTCTTCTGCATGTGCGGCATGCGCAGCAGGCCGAGCGGGAACTGGGCGATGGTGTAGCCATCGGGCTTGGCGGTTTGCGCCATGGTGCTGGGGCCCAGGGTGCCGCCGGCACCGGGGCGGTTCTCGATCACGATGGGCTGGCCCAGGTGTTTGCTGGCGATCTCGGCGAGCGCACGCAGGTGGCGGTCGGTCGAGCCGCCGGCGGGCCAGGGAATGATCATGGTCACGGGGCGGTTCGGGTACGCGGGCGATTGCGCCTGTGCGAGGCCGAACGGGGCCAGGCCCGCGCTGGCGGCGCTGGCCAGCAGCAGCGCGCGGCGGCGCTTCGAGGGGGGTGATGAGGGGTGTTGCATGCCTTGTCTCCTTCTGTGGTGATGCCGGGTGGGCGGTTGCTCAGGAGGGATGGGGTGTCTGTGCGTCGCGCGCGGCCTGCTGCGCCTGCAGTTCGCGCCACATCACCTTGCCGCTGCCCGAGCGGGGCAGCGTTTCCACGAATTCCACGATGCGCGGGCTCTTGTAGGCGGCCATGTGGCCGTGCGCCCACTCGATCACGTCCTGTTCGCTGACCTGGCCCCGCTGTCCAGGCCGCAGCACCACCAGGGCCTTGACGGTCTCGCCGCGGCGCGCGTCGCGCACGCCGATCACGCAGGCTTCCTGGATCGCCGGGTGGTGGTACATGAGCGCCTCCACCTCGGCCGGCCAGACCTTGAAGCCGCTCGCGTTGATCATGCGTTTGAGCCGGTCGGTCATGAAGAAGTAGCCTTCTTGATCGACGTGGCCGAGGTCGCCGGTGCGCAGGAAGCGCTGGCCGTCGATCTCGATGAAGGCCTCGCTGGTGGCCTGCGGGTTGCGCCAGTAGCCCTGCATGAGCTGCGGCCCGTGCACCACGATCTCGCCGGTCTCGCCGGCGGGGCGTTCGGTCAGGGTGTCGGGTTCGAGCACGCGCGCGTCCACGTCGAACACCGGCAGGCCCAGGCACTGGGGCTTGGGCCGGTGCGTGGGGTTGATGTGGGTGGCGGCCATGGTCTCGGACATGCCGTAGCCCTCGATGTAGTCCTGCCCGGTGAGCGCCTTGAGGCGCGCGGCCACCGCGTCGGGCATGGCGGCGCCGCCGCCGCGCACGCAGGCCAGGCTGGCCAGGTCGAACTGGTCGAGCTGCGGGTGCGCGAGGAAGTCGATCACCATGGTGGAGATCGCCTGCCACATCGTGACGCGGTAGCGCTGCATGCAGATCGCGGCGACCTCGCGGTCCCAGCGCGAGAGCACCACCAGGGTCGCGCCCGCGTACAGCGGGCCGTTCAGGCTGCCGGAGAGGCCGGTGACGTGGAAGAAGGGCAGCACCGAGAGACAGACCGCGTCCTGCGAGGTGCCGAACCAGCGCACGCCGCCGACCAGCGTGCTCATCACGCTGCGGTGGGTGTGCATGCAGCCCTTGGGCAGGCCGGTGGTGCCCGAGGTGTAGGGCATGGCGCAGAGGTCGTCGGGCCCGGTGGTCAGCGGCCCGGGCGCGCGGGCGGCGGCCACCATGTCGGCCCAGGCCACGAGGCCGTGGCCTTCGATGGGTGAGCGCGGCGCGGCCACGAAGTCGGGCACGCGCAGTTCGGTGGGCACGCGCAGGTGGTCGCTGTAGGTGGCGACCACGAGGTGGCGCAGGCCTTCGCCCTCGGTCTCGGTGGTGAGCAGCGGTCGCAGCTGCGGCAACAGGTCCTGCGCCACGAAGGCCGCCTGCGCGCCGCTGTCGCTGAGGCAATGGCGCAGCTCTTCCTCGCGGTTCATCGGGTTCACCGGCACCACCACCGCGTTGGCGCGCAGGATGCCGTAGAAGGCCAGGGCCCATTGCGGGCTGTTCTGCATGCACAGCAGCACGCGGTCGCCCGGCTTCACGCCGCACACCTGTTGCAGGTGCCCGGCGATGTGCTCGGCCTCGCGCAGGAAGCGCGCGTAGCTCAGCGGCGTGTCGTAGAAGACGATGAAGGGCTTGTCGGGAAACCGCGTGGCCGAGACCTCGAGGTTGTAGAAGAGGTTGGTCTGCGGCAGCGTGAGTTGCCGGGGCAGGCCGGGCGGCCAGTGGGCCGTTTGCGAGGGCATGGTGTTTGATTCCGCTTGGCGGAAAACAAGAAGATGAAGATCAATATACGGTCCACGCCTTGGCCGTGTAAATGCCATTGAGGGAAACCGAGCATCCGGCATCCGACGAAAGAGCCTCAGAATTCCGATGCGCGGAATACGGGAGGTGCCGTATTCCGATCTGCAGAAAAAGGAGACATCCCATGGGGCGCCAGCGCCACACGCCAGCGACCCCGCTGGCCGACACCGATCCCGCCGAGGACCGCCGTTTCGTCACCGCCCTGGCGCGCGGGCTCACGGTGCTGCGCAGCTTCGGCCCGTCGGACCGCTGGCTCGCGCACCAGGAACTCGCGCGCCGCACCGGGTTGCCGCAGGCCACCGTCTCGCGCCTCACGTTCACGCTGACCAGCCTGGGCTACCTGCGGCACCGCGCGGCCACTGGCGAGTACGCGCTGAGCCCGGCGGTGCTCTCGCTGGGCTTCAGCGTGTTGTCCAACTTCCAGGTCGGGCGCATCGCGCGGCCGTTCATGGAGACGTTGGCCGAGCACACCCAGGCCGCGATCTCCTTGGGTGTGCGGCATGGCACCTCGGTGGTCTATGTAGCGCACTGCCGCAGCACGGCGCGCCTCATCCTTGGGCTGGACGTGGGCACGCGCCTGCCGTTCGCCGAGACCGCGATGGGGCGTGCGATCTGGTGCGCCACACCACCGGGCATGCGGGCGCTGATCGCCGGCCGGCTGCAGGCGGAAAACGCGGCGCTGTGGCCGGTGCGCGAAGCCGGGCTGCGGCGCGCCGAGGCCGACCACGCCGAGCGCGGCTGCGTGACGTCGGAATCCGAATGGGAGAGCGAGATCGCCGCGATCGGCGTGGGCATCGACCTGGGCGACGGCCGCGAGCCGCTGGCGCTCACCGTGGGCGGGCCGGCCTCGCGCCTGCAGGGGGCCTTGCTGCACGAGAACTTCGGGCCTGCGCTGGTGCGCTCGGGCCGCGAGATCGTGGCGGCCATCCAGGCCGCTGCATGGGAGGATTGAGCGCCATGAAAAACGCCACCGGCGGTGGTGGCGTTTTCGAGGGAGCGGTGGACGCTCAGTTCACGAGCTGGGCGAGTTCGCCCTTGGCGTACTTCGCCGCGACGACCTGCAGGCTCTCGCCCTTGATCTTGCTGCCCTGGCCTTCGCAGCCGAACTCCAGGTAACGGGCCTTGCAGACCTGCTTGGCGGCTTCGCGCGCGGGCTTGAGCCACTCGCGGGCGTCGAACTTGTCGGGGTTCTCGGCCAGGAACTTGCGCACCGCGCCGGTCATCGCCAGGCGGATGTCGGTGTCGATGTTGATCTTGCGCACGCCGTGCTTGATGGCTTCCTGGATCTCCTCGACCGGCACGCCGTAGGTCTCCTTCATCTTGCCGCCGTACTGGTTGATGATGGCCAGCAGCTCGGCCGGCACGGACGAGGAACCGTGCATCACCAGGTGGGTGTTGGGAATGCGCTTGTGGATTTCCTTCACGCGGCTGATCGCCAGGATGTCGCCGGTGGGCTTGCGGCTGAACTTGTAGGCGCCGTGGCTGGTGCCGATGGCGATGGCCAGGGCGTCGAGCTGGGTGGCCTTGACGAAGACGGCGGCTTCCTCGGGGTCGGTCAGCATCTGGCTGTGGTCCAGCTTGCCTTCGGCGCCGATGCCGTCTTCCTCGCCGGCTTCGCCGGTTTCCAGGTTGCCCAGGCAGCCGAGCTCACCTTCCACGGTGACGCCGACCTTGTGCGCCATGTCCACCACCTTGCGGGTCACGTCCACGTTGTAGTCGAACGAGGCCGGGGTCTTGCCGTCTTCCATCAGCGAACCGTCCATCATCACCGAGCCGAAGCCCAGGTTGATCGCGCCTTCGCAGATCTTGGGCGAGGTGCCGTGGTCCTGGTGCATCACCAGGGGGATGTGCGGGTAGGCCTCCATTGCGGCCTGGATCAGGTGCTTGATGAAGGGCTCGCCGGCGTATTTGCGGGCGCCGGCGCTGGCTTGCAGGATCACCGGCGCGCCGACTTCGTCGGCGGCGGCCATCACGGCCTGCACCTGTTCGAGGTTGTTGACGTTGAAAGCCGGAATGCCGTAGCCGTTGGCGGCGGCGTGGTCGAGCAGTTCGCGCATGGAAACGAGCGCCATGAGATTCCCCTTAATCAGTTGGTAACCGTGGTGTAACCCGGCATTTTAACTTTCGACCTGTTGGCCGGAGGTGACGGACTTGTGTCATTTCACACGCCCTTAATGTGCGCCGGCCAGACTGGGTCGAACTTTCCACCCTGCCATGACCCAACTCGACACCCTGCTTTTCCTCTGGATCAATGCCACGGCCGACACGCCGGCCTGGCTGCTCGCGCTGGCGCGCTGGGTGTCCACCGACCTGCCCGCCCTGGCGGTGTTGGGCCTCGTGCCCCTGCTGCTGTTCGGTCCAACCGGGCGCCGGCAGTTTCTCGGCGTGTGCCTGGCCATGGTGCTGGCCTGGCTGGCGGTGCGCGGCATCCGCGAAACGGTGCACGTGGCCCGGCCCTTCGAACTGGGCCTGGGCGGGCAGTGGCTCGAACATGCGGCCACGGCGAGTTTTCCGAGCTTTCATGCGGCGGTGGCGGGCGCCTGGGCCCTGGCGCTCACGCTGTTCGCTCCGTCGCGCCCGCGCCGCTGGCTGGTCGTGGCCGGTGGGGTGGCGCTGGCCATCGCCTGGAGCCGGGTGTTCCTGGGTTTGCACTTTGTGTCGGACATCGCCGTGGGCCTGCTGCTGGGGGCGGCATGCGCGGTGACGGCCCGGCAGGGCTTCGCGTGGCTGGCGCGGTGCCGCGCCGCCTGGCCGGTCAGGCCGGTGGCCGGTTCAGGAAACCGCTGACGCGATCCAGCACCGGCGCCAGTCCGCGCAGCGGGCGTGCCATCGCACCGATCAACGTCGTGTGGTTGACGCGGTCCAACAGCTCGACGTCCACCGGCGTGCCTCGCCTTTCCAGCGCCCGAGCCATGGCGAGCGTGTTGCGCTGCGGGTTCACCAGGGTGTCTTTCCGGGCGGCCAGCAGGAGCACGCGCCGGGGCGTGGCATGGCCCGCGTTGGCGTGGAACAGGGGCTGCGAGTCGGCCGGCGTGTGGGGCCATTCGAAGGCCACCTGCACCTCGGGATTGCCGATGGGCAGGAAATCGTAGGGCCCGGCCAGGCCCACCCAGCCGGCCAACTGGCGCGGGGCCAGGTCCACGCGCGCCAGCCAGCGAGGGTCGAGCGCCAGCATGGCCGCGTTGTAGGCGCCCGCGCTGTGGCCCACCACGAAGACGTGTTCGCGCGAGGCGCCGAACGACGCCGCGTGGTCGGCGGCCCAGCGCACCGCGTCGGCGCCGTCCTCCAGGAACACCGGGTAGCGCACATCGGGGCTCAGACGGTAGTCGGCCACCACGGTGACGATGCCGCGCGAGGCCAGGGCCTCGCCGACGAACCGGTAGTCCGCCCGGTCGCCGCTGCTCCAACTGCCGCCATAGAAGAACACGGCGAGGGGCGCGGCGGTGATGGCAGGGGCGGGGATGTACACGTCGGCCCGTTGGCGCGCGTGGCTGCCGTAGGCCTGGTCGCGCAGCACCGTGTGCGTGTCGCTGCTGACGGTGGCATTGATGAGGCGCAGCGGCGAGCAAGCCTGCAGCCACGGCAGCAGCGCGAGCGTTGCCAGCAGGCGACGGCGTGGCGTGGGGATCGGTGAATGGGTGGTCATTCGGGTTTTACGCGGCCGGGCGGTGGGTGGATTCAAGGCGAATCGAAACCTTTCGTCACAAAACACGGGGAACTGCGGCCCCGCCAAGGCGAACCCTCTTAAGGATCACTTTGCCATTCCGGAACAACAAGAAAGGACTCGCCATGCCCTGCCGCCCCCTGATCGCGACACTGACCGCCGTCTCGGCCCTGCTCGCGCCAGCGCTCTCGCAGGCCCAGGTCACGCTCAAACCCGATGGCCAATGGCGCTACCTGCTGACCGCCGGCGCCAACATCTCCTCGGGCAACAACAACGCGGGCACGCTCAACCTCGCGGCCGAGGGCGCGCGCGAGACCGACGACGACAAGTGGACCTGGGCCGCCAAGGCCGACCGCGCGCGCAGTTCGGGCGTGGACACCACCGAGCGCTACGGCCTGCGCACCCAGTACAACCGCGACTTCTCGGTGGACTGGTTCGGCTTCGGTTCGGGCGAGCTGCTGCGCGACCGGCTGGCCAACATCTCCAGCCGGACCTCGGTGGCCAGTGGTGTGGGCCGGCACGTGTGGCAGGAGGAGCGGGGCTTCTTCGACGTGTCCGTCGGTCTGGGCTACACCTACGACCGCTACATCCGGTCCACCGACATCGCTGGCGCCATGCGCGACCGGTACGGCCGCCTGGAGCTGGTGCTGGCGGAGGAGTCCAGCCACAAGCTCACTGAGACCACCAGCCTGCGCCAGAAGTTCTCGCTGTACCCGGACTTGCGGGATTCGGGCAAATACCGCGCCGTGCTGGACACGGGCCTCACGGTCGCGATGACACAGACGCTCAACCTGTCGGCGGGGCTGAGCTACCGCTACGACAGCGACCCCGGGACCAACCTCAAGAAGGCCGACACGATGTTCGTGACCGGCGTCTCGCTTCGGTTTGACTGAGTAGGCGCTGCCTTTGGCCAGGGCACACGAGGATCCGGCTTTGCCGGTCCCAGGGTGCGCCCCCCTTGAGGGGGACGCGCGCAGCGCGGCGGGGGGCTCGCTTAAGCCGCGCGGCAGATCTTGAGCGTGTTGGTGCCGCCGGGCTGGCCCATGGGTTCGCCCACGGTGATGGCGTAGACATCGCCGGTCTGCACGATGCCGCGCTTCTTCAGGTGCGCCTCGGCGTCCAGCAGCGCGGAGTCGCGGTCGGTGCTGTTGTCCATGAGCAGCGGTCGCACGTTGCGGTAGAGCGTCATGCGGCGTTGGGTCGAGAGGTTGGGCGTCATGGCGTAGATCGGCATGCGCACGTTGTGCCGGCTCATCCACAGCGCGGTGGAGCCCGAGTCGGTCAGCGCCACGATGGCCTTGGCACCCAGGTGGTGGGCGGTGAACAGCGCGCCCATGGCGATGGACTGGTCGATGCGCTTGAAGGTCTTGCCCTGGAAGTCGGCAGACAGTTCGCGGTACTCGGCCTTTTCGGCTTCCGAGCAGATGTTGGCCATCTCCATCACGGTTTCCAGCGGGAAGCGGCCGGCGGCGGTCTCGGCGCTGAGCATCACCGCATCGGTGCCGTCGAGCACCGCGTTGGCCACGTCGCTCACCTCGGCGCGCGTGGGCACCGGGTTGACGATCATGCTCTCCATCATCTGCGTGGCGGTGATGACCACCTTGTCCATTTCGCGCGCAAGGCGGATCATGTGCTTCTGCAGGCCGGGCACCGTCGCGTTGCCCACTTCCACCGCGAGGTCGCCGCGCGCGACCATGATGCCGTCGGACACCCTGAGGATCGCGGCCAGTTCGGGGATCGCCTCGGCGCGTTCGATCTTGGCGATCAGCGCCGGTTTGTGGGCCAGGGCGGCGCCAGCCACATTGCAGAGCTGGCGGGCCAGTTCCATGTCGGTCGCGTTCTTGGGGAAACTCACCGCCACGTAGTCGGCCTTCAGGCCCATGGCGGTCTTGATGTCGTCCATGTCCTTGGCGGTCAGCGCGGGGGCGGTCAGGCCGCCGCCCTGCTTGTTGATGCCCTTGTTGTTGGACAGCTCCCCGCCGAGCTTGACGGTGGTGTGCACCGCCGGGCCGACCACCTTGTTGATGGTGAGCACGATCAGGCCGTCGTTGAGCAGCAGGGTGTCGCCGGCCTTCACGTCGCGCGGCAGCTCCTTGTAGTCCAGGCCCACGCCCTCGATGTCGCCGGGTTCGGTGCGCGAGGCATCGAGCACGAAGGGCATGCCCGGCTCCAGCATGACCTTGCCCTGGGCGAACTTGCCGACGCGGATCTTGGGCCCCTGCAGGTCGGCCATGATGCCGACCTCGCGGCCCGCGCGCTGGGCCGCCGCGCGCACCAGTTCGGCGCGGTCGATGTGGTCCTGGGCGGTGCCGTGCGAGAAGTTGAGCCGGACCACGTTGACACCGGCGCGGATCATCCGCTCCAGCAGGTCGGGGTCGCTGGAGGCAGGACCCAGGGTGGCAACGATCTTGGTGGCGCGCATGGACATGATGGAAGCTGTCTCCAGAAGGGGCCGCGAGGCCGGTTTGTAATTTGGTTTCAATTATCCGTGAAACCAGTTACACGCTGGTTACAGGCCGCCGCCTGTCGCTTTTGTAGGACACGTCCGACACCCCAAGCCGCCGTTGTCCGGTGGGGCGGCGGGCCAGCCGTCCCTACAGTGGAACCACGCGCGAAGGATGCCCTCTGGAACGCCGAAGCCATTCACGGAGGACCTCATGCACATGCCCGCACCTGCCATCGTGGGTTACCTCGCGACCCTGGTGATCGCCGTGTCGGCGGCAGCGGTCCATCCCTGGTTCGACGTCGAGGCCCATTTCGTGCGGGCCGTGGCGGGCATGAACACCGCCGTCTCGGCCCTGGCCACCACGCTCACGCCTTGAGCCGGGCGGCTCTCAGCGCCCGGCGCTGGCGAACACGTTGACCGCCGTGGCCAGCACGATCAGATTGAACGCGAACGACAGCAGGGCGTGCACCAGCGTGAGGTGCCGCATGCCGCGGCTGCGGATGCTCACGTCGGACACCTGAGAAGTCATGCCGATCACCGCGCTGTAGTACAGCAGGTCGAGGTAGTCCGGGTCCTTGCCGTCGGGAAAGCCGAGCCCCCGGTCCGGCGTGTCTGCACTGCCCTGGCTGCGGTAATACACCCGCGCGTAGTGCAGCGTGAACACGCCCTGGATCAGCAGCCAGGCCCCGGCCAGCGACAAGGCCATGAGCCCGAGGCTGGACGCGCGCTGCCAGCCTTGCAGCGCCTGTGTGGCCTGTACGTTCATCGCCACCGCCACGAGGCTCGCGCAAGCCGCGGCGGTGACCAGCACGAACAGCATCGCGGCACCCGGGTCTTCGCGTTGCGCGCGCTGCTGGGTGGCGGTTGCGTCCAGCCGCGCGGCGAGGTGCCAGACCAGACCCACGTAGGTGGCGCAGTACACGATCCAGGCCATGAGCCAGGGGGCGGGGCCGGGGAGGGAGGCCCAGGTGGCGCTGGCGGCGCCCACGAGCACCGCCGGCAGCAAGGCCACCGCCTGCCGCTCCCAGGCCGTGAGGTGGGTC
>NZ_JBYTAE010000105.1:0-18217 GCF_058787875.1 Hydrogenophaga sp. FW305-3-2-15-A-LB1
TCTGCGCAGCGGGGTAAAGGAGGAGGCGGCACCAGCCGCCGGGGGACACCCGCGGAGCAGAGCGCCCGGCGCTCCTGGGCCCGCGAAAGCAGGGCGCGCGAAACGCCCCGAAAGAGATCACATCAAGAGGTGCTCACCCGCGTTGTCCCCACCCAGGATCACGTAGTTGACCTTGCGGACATCCATCAGCTTGGTGCCACCGGCGTAGCTGATCGAGCTCTGCACGTCCTGCTCCATCTCCACCAGCGTGTCCGCCAGCGAGCCCTTGATCGGCTCCAGGATGCGCTTGCCCTCCACGTGCTTGTACTCGCCCTTGTTGAAATCGCTGGCCGAGCCGTAGTACTCCTTGTAGCGCACCCCGTCCTCTTCCACCGTCAAACCCGGCGACTCCTCATGGCCCGCGAACAGCGAACCGATCATCACCATCGACGCCCCGAAACGGATGCTCTTGGCAATGTCGCCATGGCTGCGGATACCGCCGTCGGCAATGATCGGCTTGGTCGCCACGCGCGCGCACCACTTCAGCGCCGACAACTGCCAGCCACCCGTGCCGAAACCCGTCTTCAGCTTGGTGATGCACACCTTGCCCGGGCCCACGCCCACCTTGGTCGCGTCCGCGCCCCAGTTCTCCAGGTCGATCACCGCCTCCGGCGTCGCCACGTTGCCCGCGATCACGAAGGACGCCGGCAGCTTCTCCTTCAGATAACGGATCATGTTCTTCACGCTGTCGGCATGGCCGTGCGCGATGTCGATCGTGATGTACTCCGGCACCAGGCCTTCGGCCACCAGCCGGTCCACCGTCGCGTAGTCGGGTGCCTTCACACCCAGCGAAATCGAGGCGAACACGCCCTCGGCGCGCATGTCGCGC
Organism: Hydrogenophaga sp. FW305-3-2-15-A-LB1; assembly: GCF_058787875.1. Taxonomy (NCBI): domain Bacteria; kingdom Pseudomonadati; phylum Pseudomonadota; class Betaproteobacteria; order Burkholderiales; family Comamonadaceae; genus Hydrogenophaga; species Hydrogenophaga sp. FW305-3-2-15-A-LB1. The sequence goes on from NZ_JBYTAE010000105.1 coordinate 869, forward strand.
ACGAACTGCACGTTGTCCAGGTCGAACCGGTGCATCACGTAGAAGTAACCGTTCTTCGCCAGCCAGGTGCAGATCGGCACGTCCACCACCGTCTTCATGTTGGCTGGCACCACCGGCAGGCGGAACTTGCGCCCGCCCAGCTCCACGCCGGCGTCGCATTCCGAACGGCTCTCCACGCGGCACTTGCGCGGCAAAAGCAGGACGTTGTCGTAGTCGAAGATTTCCATTTTGAAACCAAGCTCCAGAAAGCTGTTGTTGAACAGGTGAGCGCTTGGTCTGGCCGGCTTCTCTGGCGATGAGCCAAAAAAAACCGGGCGCAAGAAGCTTGGGCCCGGTGCCCGATTGTAGACGCCCCGGAGAACCCGGGTCGGCCCGCCGGTGAAGCCCTTTTGTTATGAGGTGTATACGGATGCCGGTATGGCCCGCCGGAGGGCGGGCCGCTTCCTACAATCGACCCATGCTGTTCGAAGACCCCGTCGCCCCCTCCGCCTCCCCGCTGCTCGCGGGCCTCAATGCCGAGCAGTCGGCCGCCGTGCTGCTGCCAGCCGAGCACGCGCTCATCCTGGCGGGGGCGGGGTCGGGCAAGACGCGGGTGCTCACCACCCGCATCGCCTGGCTGCTGCAGAGCGGCCAGGTCTCGCCCGGGGGCATCCTGGCCGTGACCTTCACCAACAAGGCCGCCAAGGAAATGATGACGCGCCTCTCGGCCATGCTGCCCATCAACGTGCGCGGCATGTGGATCGGTACCTTCCACGGCCTGTGCAACCGCTTCCTGCGCGCCCACCACAAGCTGGCCAACCTGCCGGCCACCTTCCAGATCCTGGACACGCAGGACCAGCTCTCGGCCATCAAGCGGCTGTGCAAGCAGTTCAACGTGGACGACGAGCGCTACCCCCCGAAGCAGATCCAGTACTTCATCAGCGGCTGCAAGGAAGACGGCCAGCGCCCGCGCGACGTGCCCGCGCGCGGCGAGGAAACGCGCAAGAAGATCGAGCTGTACGCGCTCTACGAAGAGCAGTGCCAGCGCGAGGGCGTGGTGGACTTCGGCGAGCTCATGCTGCGCAGCTACGAGGTGCTGCGCGACAACGACCCGGTGCGCGAGCACTACCAGCGGCGCTTCCGCCACATCCTGATCGACGAGTTCCAGGACACCAACCGCCTGCAGTACGCCTGGATCAAGATGTTCAGCGCGCCGCCGCTCGAAGGCCTCACCTCCCCGGGCAACGCGGTGTTCGCCGTGGGCGACGACGACCAGAGCATCTACGCCTTCCGCGGCGCGCGCGTGGGCAACATGGCCGACTTCGTGCGCGAGTTCAATGTGCGCCACCAGATCAAGCTGGAGCAGAACTACCGCAGCGTGAGCAACATCCTGGACTCGGCCAACCAGCTCATCAGCCATAACACCCACCGCCTGGGCAAGAACCTGCGCACCGACGCGGGCGCGGGCGAGCCGGTGCGCGTGTTCGAGGCCACCAGCGATTTCGCCGAGGCGCAATGGATGGTGGACGAGATGAAGCAGCTCGCGCGCGAAGGCATGCCGCGCAGCGAGATGGCCGTGCTCTACCGCAGCAACGCGCAAAGCCGCGTGGTGGAGACCGCCTTGTTCAACGCCGCCGTGCCGTACCGCGTGTACGGTGGCCTGCGCTTCTTCGAGCGCGCCGAAATCAAGCACGCGCTGGCCTACCTGCGGCTGCTGGAGAACGCTCACGACGACACCAGCTTCCTGCGCGTGGTCAATTTCCCGCCGCGCGGCATCGGCGCGCGCAGCATCGAGCAACTGCAGGACGTGGCGCGCGCCTCGGGCTGTTCATTGCACGACGCGGTGAGTGCCGTCACCGGCCGTGCCGGCGTGGCCGTGAGCGCCTTCGTGGCCAAGCTCGACGTGATGCGCGAGCAGACCGAAGGGCGCACGCTGCGCGAGATCATCGAGCTGGTGCTGGCCCACAGCGGCCTGATCGAGCACTACCGGGGCGAGCGCGAAGGGCAGGACCGGGTGGAAAACCTGGAGGAACTGGTGAACGCGGCCGAGAGCTTCGTGAGCATCGAAGGCTTCGGCCGCGATGCCGTGGCCCTGCCGGTGGACGAGCTGGGCAAGCCCCTCACGCAGAGCCCGGTGAGCCAGGGACTGGACCCGAACCTGCCGGTGGTGGATGAACCCCTGGCGCCCGACGCCGAGACCGGCGAGACGCTCAGCCCGCTCGCGGCCTTTCTCACGCACGCCGCGCTGGAGTCCGGCGACAACCAGGCCCAGGCCGGGCAGGACGCGGTGCAGCTCATGACGGTGCACGCGGCCAAGGGCCTGGAGTTCGACTGCGTGTTCATCACCGGCATGGAAGAGGGCTTGTTCCCGCACGAGAACTCGATGAGCGACCGCGACGGCCTGGAGGAAGAGCGCCGCCTGATGTACGTGGCGATCACGCGCGCGCGCAAGCGCCTGTACCTCAGCCATTCGCAGACGCGCATGCTGCACGGCCAGACGCGCTACAACCTCAAGAGCCGCTTCTTCGACGAGCTGCCCGAGGAATGCCTGAAGTGGCTCACGCCGCCGCAGCCGGCCTGGTCCGCGCCCATGGGCGGCGGTGGTGGGGGTCAGTGGCAGAACGGGCGGCGCGGTTTCGGCGGCGCACCGGCCGCGCTCCAGCCTTCGTGGTCACCGGGCTTCAAGGAGCGCGGCGATCCCAAGGGCCTGGGTCAGACCGCGCCCGAGCCCGACCGGGGCACCGAGATCCGCGCCGGCCTGGCCGTGTTCCACAACAAGTTCGGCGAGGGCAAGGTGCTGGCGGTGGAGGGCGCGGGCGACGACGCGCGCGCGCAGGTGAACTTCACGCGCCACGGCACGAAGTGGCTGGCCCTCAGCGTGGCCAAGCTCACCCCGATCTGAACGTCGCTGTTCAGGTGCCGACCACGCCGCCGTCGTTCTTCGTGATCACGATGGTGGCGGAACGCGGGCGCTTGCCCGCGCCGTAGCCCGCGCTCGAAGGCCACTGGCTCTCGAACTTCGTCGGGTCGTTCACGTCGGCCATCTTGGTGTTCTCGCCTGCGTGCTGGATGTTCACGAAGATCGCGCGGCCGTCGGGCGTTTCGGTGATGCCGGTGATCTCCGCGCCCTTGGGGCCCACCAGGAAACGCTTGAGCGTGGCCGGGGTCTGCGCCTTGCCCACGTGCGTGGTCACTTGGCGGTCGCCATGGCTCAGGGTCTTGCGCGCGCCGTCGCCACGCTGGCCGGGCAGGGCGGCCAGCAGCATGCAGTTGGTCTTGTCGGTGTAGGCGCCGTCGTCGGTCTGGATCCAGCACACGCCCGTGGCCTTGCTGAACACCAAGCCGTCGGGCGAAGAGAGGTCGTTCTCGTCGCTCAGGTTGGAGAGGTTGATGGTCGACTTGTCGGCATCCGCTTCGGCCGCGAAGAGGTAGATGTCCCACTGGAAGGCCGCGTCCGCCGGGGCCTTCTCGGCCAGGCGCACGATGTGGCCGTTCACGTTGCCCTTCTGTTCCTTGCCGGCTTTCAGGTCGGTGTAGGCGCGCGGGTTCGCGGCATCGGCCGTGGCCGGGGTGCGGTTGCTGTTGTTGGTGAGGGTGATGTAGACCTCGCCGTTCTTCGGGTTCACGCCGGCCCACTCGGGACGGTCCATCTTGGTGGCGCCCACGGCGTCGGCCGCGAGGCGGGTGAAGATGGCCACGTCGGCCTCGTTCTTGAACTCGAAGTAGGAGCTGCCGGCGATCACCGGGTTGTCCATCGAGAGCTCCAGCCATTCGCCGCTGCCGTCGTCCTTGAAGCGCGCCACGAACAGCGTGCCCTTGTCGAGGTACTTGTCGCCGGCGGCCAGGCGGTTGGCGGGCTTGGCGTCGGCGGGGTCCCACTTGGCGGCCGAGACGAACTTGTAGATGTACTCGCCGCGCGAGTCGTCGCCCATGTAGGCCACCACCGGCTGGCCGGCGCTCACGCGCGCGAAGGTCGCGTTCTCGTGGCCCAGGCGGCCCAGCGCGGTGCGCTTGCGCAGCACGCTGGCCGGGTTGTAGGGGTCGAGTTCGACGATGTAGCCGAAGGTGTTCATCTCGTTGCGGAAGTCGTCCTTGGCGCTGGCGCCCACGGCGCCGTTGTTCCAGCGCGTGTAGGTGTCGCTGGCGCCGCCGCTTTCCCAGCCGTGGCGGCTGGCCGCGCCGGCCTTGCGGCCGTAGCGGTTGAGGGCCTGGACCTGCTTGTCCTTCTTGCGCGCGTCGTCGTCCTTGGCGTCGCGGAAGAAGTAGCCGAACCAGTTCTCTTCGCCCGAGATGTAGGTGCCCCAGGGCGTGCGGCCGGTGCCGCAGTTGTTGAGCGTGCCGCGCGCCTGCGTGCCGTCGGTGCTGAAGCGGGTCACCAGGTGTTCGCTGCCGCGCGCCGGGCCGTGGATGGCGACGGGCGTCAGGGTGGTCACGCGGCGGTTGAAGGTCGAGGCCTGCTTCGTGGCCCAGGCCTTGCCGTCGGTCTGCACCTCGACCACGGACAGGCCGTGGATCATGAGTTCCTTGTCGATCTCGGCCGCCGGGCGGGGCAGGGTGGCCGTGCCGCCGTTGGCGTGGATGAAGAAGGAGCTGAGCTTTTCGTCGGTGGTGGCTTCGTGGTTCATGGCCAGCAGGCCGCGCGAGGCGAAGCTGTCCGAGGGCTGGCCGGCCGCGTCCAGGCCGAACCATTCGATGCCGTCGTGGTGGTCACCGGCGCGCTGGCCGAAGTCGGTGTCGGTGCCGTCGTTCTTGAAGGCCGGGGTGCTGGCGGTGAGCGGGTCGCCCAGCGCGTAGATGACGCGCGCGGTGTAGCCCGGGGGCACGGTCACCTGGTCCGCCATGGTCTTGGCCACGGGGGTGAAGCCCAGGCTGTGCACCGGCGAGGCAGGGCCTGCGGTGGCGCAGCCGCTCAGGGCCGCCGCGCCGCCCAGGGCGGCGGTGCCCGCTGTGCCCACGCCGCCACGCAGCAGGCTGCGGCGGCTCAGGCGGGCCTGCAGCACGCTGTCGAAGGCGGGGTTGCTGCTGGTGTTGGAGTCTTCGTCGTTGAAGTGGTCGTGGGACATGGTGATTCTGATGGGGTGGGGGGGTACCGGCGCATCATGTGCAAGACGTGTGAAAATTCCGTGACAGCCATGAACACGACCACCCCCATCACCCTCTTTCACAACCCCGCCTGCGGGACTTCGCGCAACACGCTCGCCCTGATCCGCGAGCGCGGCCTGGAGCCGCAGGTCATCGAGTACCTCAAGACCCCGCCCAGCCGCCAGACCCTGAAGCAGCTCGCGGCGGCCACGGGCGGTTCGGTGCGCACCATCGTGCGCACCAAGGCCGCGCCTTACGAAGAACTCGGTCTGGCCGATCCGAAGTGGAGCGACGAGCAGTTGCTCGACTTCATGGAGCAGCATCCCATCCTGCTGAACCGGCCCATCGTGGTCACGCCGCTGGGCACGCGCGTGTGCCGCCCGGCCGAGACCGTGCTCGAGATCCTGCCGCCGGCCTGATCAGCCGGCAGCCGCCGCGCGCCGCAGCAGGGCTTCGCCCATGCGGATGCGGTGGCCCGTGTCCACGCCCTCGCACAGGGCGAAGCCCGGTGGCGTGAACACCAGGATGGTCGAACCGTGTTCGAACCAGCCCATCTCCTCGCCCTTGTCGTAGCGCGCGTCGCAGGGCAGCTCGTGCGGCCCCCGGTATTGCGCGTTGAGCGCCACGTCCACCGCGCGCAGCCGCATGCTGGCCACCAAGATGGCGGCCACCGGCACCAGCAGCAGCGGCGTGCCGTCGGCCAGGCGCGCGTGCAGCGCGGCGCGCTCGTTCTTGCAGAACAGGCGCTCGATGCGTTGGAGCGCGATGGGGTTCACGTTCCAGGTGTCGCCGCTGTGGTAGGTCACGTGCTCCAGCGCCAGCGCGGCGGGCGCGTGGAAGCGGTGGTACATGCTGGAGGTGAGTCGCAATGTGACGTAGCTGCCGCCGCGCAGCGTGTCGATCATGGCGCGCGCGCGCGGATCGGGGCCCAGCAGGTCGGTGAGCGGGTATGGGAAGCCCTTGGCCTGGAACACCTGGGCGCCCGGGTCGTCGCCGATGCGCCCGCAGGCGCCCACGATGGCGTCGCAGGGGCTGGCCAGCACCTCGGGGCGCGGGTCGACCGGCCGCAGGCCGGGCTTGAGTTCGCGCACGAAGCAGTCGTGCAGGCTGTGGAACGAGGTCTTCTTCGCCTCGCTCAGGTCGATGTCGGTGAAGGTGCGCCACACCGCCATGGAAGCGTCGCGCACCCAGGGGTGGCGGATGCGGCTGAACCAGCCCATGAAGCGCGTGAGCGCCGCGCGCGGCACGCGGTTGGTGAGCAGGAAGTTGATGTCTTCGTTGAGCGCGAGGCGCTGCAGCTGTCTTGAAAGATTCATACGTGCGTCATGTGGGAGACCTACAAACGACACACATCAACCGCCCTGGAGCGCTTGCCGCATGTCCTACCTTCCTTACGCCTTGCCCCTGGGTTCGCTGGTGCTGGCCCTGCCGTACCTGCGGCAGCGCCTGCAGCTTTCGCGGGCCAAACACCGCTCGCTGGCCGGCCATTCGCGCATGGCCAAGCGCCTGGCGACCTGGTTGCCCGGCTACGCCTACGACGAGGCGCGTTTCTTCGATTGCGATGGCGCGCCGGGCGACATCGCCAAGCTGCGCCGCGCCTCGTTCGACACGCTCGCCGCCGGCTTCGCCCAGCGCTACGAGAAGACCCTGGCGCTGAGCGCCGAAGCGCGCGAAGGCCTGGCCGACCTGCAGTTCACCGGCAGCTACCGCGTGCCCTTCCAGTTCAGCCCCATCGTGCGCGAGCGGCTCAAGGTGGGCGCCTTCGTGCAGTCCGCCGAGGGCAGCCACGTGACCGACCTGGATGGCAACCGCTTCATCGACCTCACGGGCTCCTACGGCGTCAACGTGTTCGGCGTGGACTTCTACAAGGCCTGCATGGCCGAGGGCGCGCGCATCGGCGAGTCGCTGGGCCCGGTGCTCGGCGCCTACCACCCCTGCGTGGCGGACAACATCGCGCGCCTGAAGGCGATCTCGGGCCAGGACCAGGTGTCGTTCCACATGTCGGGCACCGAGGCGGTGATGCAGGCCGTGCGGCTGGCCCGCTACCACACGCGGCGCAAGAACCTGGTGCGCTTCTGTGGCGCGTACCACGGCTGGTGGGAAGACGTGCAGCCCGGCCCCGGCAACCCGATGCCGCCGCGCGAGACCTACACCCTGAAGGACATGGACGAGAAAAGCCTGCAGGTGCTGCGCACGCGGCGCGACATCGCCTGCGTGCTGGTCAACCCGCTGCAGGCCCTGCACCCGAACCGCAACGCGCCCGGCGACTCCACCCTGGTGGACGGCAGCCGCAGCGCGGGCTACGACCGCGCGGCCTACACCGCGTGGCTGAAACAACTGCGCGAGGTCTGCACCGAGCGCGGCATCGTGCTGATCTTCGATGAGGTCTTCCTGGGCTTTCGCCTCGCGCCCGGTGGGGCGCAGGACTACTTCGGTGTGCGCGCCGACCTGGTCACCTACGGCAAGACGCTGGCCGGGGGCTACCCCGTGGGCGTGGTCTGCGGCCGGGCCGATCTGATGAAGCGCTTTCGGCCTGAGCGCCCGGCCGACGTGTGCTTCGCGCGCGGCACCTTCAACGCGCACCCCTACGTGATGGGTGGCATGAACGCCTTCCTGCGCCGCCTGCAGACGCCGGAGATCCAGGCCTTGTACGAGGACCAGGACACGAAGTGGGACGCGCGCGCGAAGCGCTTCAACGACACCATGGCCGCCGAGGGCTTCCCGGTGCGCGCGGCGAACCTGCAGAGCATCTGGACGCTCACCTACACCGAACCCGGTCGTTACCACTGGATGCTCCAGTACTTCCTGCGCTGGCATGGGCTGGCCTTGAGCTGGGTGGGCACGGGGCGGCTGATCTTCGGTTTGAACCTGCACGACGGCGACTTCGAGCAGGTGCTGCGGCGCTTCGTGGCCGCCGCGCGGGACATGCAGACCCAGGGTTGGTGGTGGCGTGCGCCGGAACTGACGCACAAGGCGATCCGGCGCCAGGTGCTGCGCGAGATGTGGCAGCACCTGGGGCGCTGAGGGCTCAGCTGCGCTGGGCGATGCCGGGGTCGATCAGCTGGCCGCGCATCAGGTACAGCGGCGCCTTGTAGTACAGCTTGATGTCGTGGAACGGGTCGGTGAGGATCTTGGTCATCCACACCAGGCCGGTCTTGACGTCGGCGATGAAGAACAGGTGCACGGTGCGGAACAGCAGGCCGCCCACGCCCAGCGCGAGCCACAGCGCGCCCACCTGGCGGATGAAGGACATGCCGTCCGCGTGCGGCTCGAACAGGCCGAACACGCCGGGGGCGGCCCACACCAGCAGCGGCGTGCCGGCCCACAGGGCCATCAGCACCACCTTGCGGCGCAGGTTGTAACCGACCTTGATCTCTTCCTTGTGTTCGTGCGTGGCCTGGTTCACGTGGTCGTAGCCCTTGGGCTCGAAGAAGAAATGGCCGGCCTGGCGGCTGGTCATGGACACGAGCCAGGCGATCAGCGCCGACAGCACGGGGTCGGTCCACAGCAGGGCATAAGCCACCACGAAGCTCATGGCGCTGATGAAGTGCAGCGTCTGGTTGATGCGGCTGTGGTGGTAGTAGCGGTGGTCGTCCCAGCGCTGGACTTCAAGGGTCTTGAAAAAATCGTTCACGGTGGCTCCAGAGGGTTGCTAGGGGTGGCGTCAAACGCCTGTCATGTTGGTTCGCGCGTGTGAAAACCCGGTGACAGCCGCGCGCTGTCATCAGACTGTTGCAATGCCCCGGGAAGATGGCCGCATGACCGAAGTGCACTCAGATCAGATCCTGGTGGAGGAATACCCGGCCAGCAGCCCCTCGATGCGCTTGTCGGTGGTGACCGAGACCTGGCCGCCCGAAATCAATGGCGTCTCGCTCACGCTTTCGAAGCTGGTGCAGGGCCTGTGCGCGCGCAACCACCAGGTGCAGCTGATCCGGCCGCGCCAGACGCGGGCGGACGAGGCGCTGCAGCACACCGGTTTCGAGGAGCTGCTGATGCGTGGCATGCCGATCCCGCGTTACCCCGAGCTCAAGCTCGGCCTGCCGGGCAAGCGCGCGCTGATCCAGGCCTGGACGCTCAAGCGGCCCGACCTGGTGCACATCGCCACCGAAGGGCCGCTGGGCTGGTCGGCGCTGCAGGCCGCGCGCCGCCTGCGCCTGCCGGTCACGTCCGACTTCCGCACCAACTTCCATGCCTACAGCCAGCACTACGGCGTGGGCTGGCTGCGCAAGCCCATCGTGGCCTACCTGCGCAAGTTCCACAACCTCACGCGGCTCACCATGGTGCCCACCCAGGCGCTGCGCGCCGAACTCATGGCAGGGGGCTTCAACAACGTGCAGGTGGTCGCGCGCGGCGTGGACACGCAGCTGTTCCGGCCCGACCGCCGCAGCGAGGCGTTGCGCGCGCAATGGGGCGCCACCGCCAACAGCCTGGTGCTGCTGGTCGTGGGGCGCCTGGCCGCCGAGAAGAACCTGGACATGGTGCTGCGCGCCTTCGAGGCGATGCAGGCGGCCCACCCCGATGTGAAGCTGGTCTTCGTGGGCGACGGGCCTTTGCGCGAGAGCCTGCGCCAGCGCTGTCCGCAGGCGGTGTTCGCGGGCATGCGGCGGCACGAGGAACTGGCCACGTACTACGCCTCGGCCGATCTCTTCCTGTTCCCCAGCGTCACCGAGACCTTCGGCAACGTGACCATCGAGGCCCTGGCCAGCGGGCTGCCCGTGCTGGCCTTCGACACCGCGGCCGCGGCCGACTGGGTGCGGCACGAGGCCAACGGCTGGCTGGTGCCGCTGGGCGACGACGAGGCCTACCCGGCCCTGGCCGCCGGCCTGGCGCGCGATCCCGCGCGCCTGGCGCAGGCCAGCACGCTCGCGTGCGCCCAGGTGGCGCAGCTCGACTGGCAGCAGATCGCGCTGCAGGTGGAGGCGCTGTTCCTGCAGACGCTGGGCACGCCGGCGAGCCCGGTGGTCGCCGCGCGTGGCCACACCTTGCCCGCCGTGTGAAGGCTTGATGACAACGCGTTTGCCGAAGCGCGTTGCTCGGTCATTGCGACAGTCACGGAAGGGTCATGTGGGACACACACACTGCGGATGCATTTTTTTGTAACCCCGGAGCGACCATGTCCCACCACGATCCCGAAGAAAACCTCAACGACTCCCCGAACGAACACTTCCAGCAGGTGCTGGAACGCGCCACGCTGTCCCGCCGCAACCTGATCCGCGGTGGCGTGGGCCTGGCCGCCGTCTCGTCCATTCCCTTCCTGGCCGCGTGTGGTGGCGGCAGCGATGCGCCCGCTCCGGCCCCTGCACCCGCTCCGGCCCCGGGCCTGGGCTTCACGGCCATCGACAAGAGCCTGCTCGACGACGTGATCCTGCCCGCCGGCTACACCTACAAGGTGGTGCACGCCACCGGTGACCGCCTGGTCTCCAGCATCCCGGCTTACACCAACCTCGGTACCGAGACCGACGAATGGACCATGCGCGTGGGCGACCACCACGACGGCATGGACCTGTTCTACGTCAACGGCAGCGGCAACTACTCGGCCACGGAGACCACGCGCGCGCTGCTCGTGATGAACCACGAGAGCTCGGCCGATGCGCACTTCTTCCACCCCAGCGGCCAGACCTCGGGCGGCGTGGCGGGCAAGAAGTTCAGCCAGTTCGACAGCTGGGACCTGGGCGTGCGGCCCGAGCTGGAAGTGCTCAAGGAAATCAACCACCATGGCGTGTCGGTGGTGGAAGTGGGCAAGAACGGCGCTGGCCAGTGGGAATACAAGCTGGACTCGCTCTACAACCGCCGCGTCACCGGCCAGTCGCTCATGCGCATCGACGGCCCGGCCGCGCACCTGGCGGCCATCAAGAGCTTCATGGTGACGGCCTACGACACCACCGGCGCCACCTCGCGCGGCACGCTGAACAACTGCGGCCACGGCAAGACGCCCTGGGGCACTTACCTGGCCTGTGAAGAAAACTGGGCTGCCTATTTCTTCATGCCCGGCGGCTCGGTGGACGTGGACGCCAAGACCAAGGCCTCGCGCCTGCGTTATGGCGTGATGCGCGCGCCCAATGCCGGCGCCACCGCCGGCTCGCAAGGCTGGTCCAACACCGCCACGGCCGCCACCGACAACCGCTTCGGCCGCTGGGACGTGTCGGCACCCGGCGCCACCGCCGCGCAGGACTTCCGCAACGAGCCCAACACCTTCGGCTACATCGTCGAGATCGACCCGCTGACCAGCGGCACGCCCGCCAAGCGCGTGGCCCTGGGCCGCTTCGCGCACGAGGCCGCGGTCTGCGGCATTCCGGTGGTCGGCCAGCCGCTGGCCTTCTACATGGGCTGCGATTCGCGCAACGAGTACATCTACAAGTTCGTCTCCGCCGCCGTGTGGCGCGCCTCTGACGTGGGCGGTGGCATGGCCGCCGGTGACCGCTACCTCAACGAAGGCAAGCTGTACGTCGCGAAGTTCAACGACAACGGCAGCGGCGAGTGGATCGAGCTCAACATCGCCAACCCGCTGATCAGCGGCTACGCCACCTACGTCTTCGCCAACCAGGCCGACGTGCTGATCAACGCGCGCCACGCCGCCGACGCCGTCGGCGCCACCAAGATGGACCGCCCGGAGTGGGGCGCGGTGAACCCGGCCAATGGCGAGATCTACTTCACCATGACCAACAGCAACGCGGCCAGCCGCCCGGTGACCGGCACCAACGGCGCCAACCCGCGCTCGTACGCCGACAACGACGGCCGCGCACAGACCGGCAACCCCAACGGCCACATCGTGCGCTTCAAGGAAACCGCCGGCGCGTCCTCGGCCACCTCCTTCAAGTGGGACATCTTCCTGTTCGGCGCGGAAGCCGATGCGGGCGCGAACATCAACCTCTCGGGCCTGACCGCGAAGAACGACTTCTCGTCGCCCGACGGCCTGTGGTTCAGCAAGGCCACCGGCATCTGCTGGATCCAGACCGACGACGGCGCCTACACCGACCAGAGCAACTGCATGCTGCTGGCCGCGATTCCGGGCGCGGTGGGCGATGGCAGTGCGATCACGGTGAACAACAGCCTGGGCGGTGTCAACGGCACGCAGAACACCTTCATCGGCGCCGCGCTGGGGGAGGCCAAGCTGCGCCGCTTCATGGTCTCGCCCAAGGGCGCGGAAGTCACGGGCATCACCGAATCGGCCGACGGCCGCGCGATCTTCGTGAACATCCAGCACCCGGGCGAGAACACGCCCGCGCTGGGCGCCGGTCCGTTCGCTTTCCAGAGCCAGTGGCCGGGCAACTCGCCCAGCGCGCCTTACGGCCCGCTGGGCCGCCCGCGTTCGGCCACCATCGTCATCACCCGCACCGACGGCGGCGTGATCGGCCAGTGACGCCTTCGGGCGACTGAAGAAAAAAGCCCGGCTCTGCCGGGCTTTTTTGTGCGTCAGCGGCGAGCCAGCCACGCCTCCAGCGGCCATCGCCGGTGGCCGCTGAGCCGGGCCGCCGCCAGGGCCAGCAGCCACAGGCCCAGGCAGCCCAGCACGGTCTGCAGCGTCGTGGGCGCCAGCGCCCAGCCCGCGCCCGAGAGCAGCACCAGGCAAAGGGCGCTGTGGCCCACATACAGCGTGAGGGTGCGCTGCCCGAGCGGGGCGAGCCAGCCGCACCAGCGCGCCCGGCCGCCATCGGACGCCAGGACCATGACCGCGAGGTAGCAGGCCGCCACGGGCAGCGCGATCAGGTCGCCGAGCGCCTCGATCCAGGGGTTGATGTCCGTCGCCGCGTCGTGCGCCGCCCAGGCCCAGCCATAGGCGATGCTCAGCACGAGCAAGGGCGGGCCGGCCAGCCGCAGCCCGCGCCGCCACAGCGGCCGCCATCGGCGGTGGGTCAGCAGCCGCAGGCGCGCCGCGGCCACCCCACCCACCATGCACAGGTACATCACCGGCCCACCGACGATCAGGGCCACGATCTGGATCGCCGCGTAGAAGCCGGCGTTGAGCTGGAAGAAGGCCCAGGCGCCCTGGACGGTCGAGAGCGAGAGCGTGTCCGCCCGGGCCGGGCTGTCGGCGGCCACCAGGATGAACCCCAGCAACACCAGCTTGGCCAGCACCGCCCAGCCCAGTGCGCGCCAGAGGTGGCGGCGGAACGCGCCCCAGGGCGGGTGCAGTCGGCGCAGCAACGGCCGGCCAGCCAGCGCGTAGAGCGTGAGGATGTCGCCGAAGTAGAGGAACGCGCCGTGGAAGATGCCCAGCTGCAGCAGGCGGCGCTGGCGCCGCTGGCCGCGCTGCAGGGCTTGGGGCCGGGGGCGGTCGCGGGCGGCGAGCCAGAGCGCCATGCCGAAGACGAAGGCCAGCGTGGTGTAGCCCTTGCCTTGCAGCACGGCGGCCACGAGGCCCTGGGTCACCGAGGCCCAGGCGCTGTCGGGCGGGGTGCGAAAGCCCAGGGTCGGCCCCCAGGGCGCGGAGGCGTAGCCGATGGCATTGACCACCAGCACCGAGATCAGGGCGAGGGCGCGCAGGGCGTCCGGCAGCGTCTCCCGGGGGCGTTGGAGGTTGTGTGGGGCCATGGCTCAGGCCCCGTCGACCGGCATCTGCGTGCCGGTCTTGAGCCGGCCCATGGTGACCAGGGTCTTGAAGCGCTTCACGTTGTGGTTCTCGAAGAACAGCTCTCGCGTGAGCTCGGTGTAGTGGCCCATGTCGCGCACCGCGAAGATCAGCACGAAATCGCATTCACCGGCGACGTAGTAACACTGCTGGATGAAGGGGCAGCGCAGGAAGGCCTGCTTCATGGCGTCCAGCAGGTCCATGCGCTCGTTCTCCACCTGCACCTCCACCACGATGGTGAGCGGGTAGCCCAGGGCCTCGGGCCGCACCTGCGCGGCAAAACGCTCGATCACGCCCTGCTCGGTCAGGCGCTTGATGCGGCGGTTCACCGCGGCGGCGGACAGGTGCACGCGCGCGCCCAGCTCGGCCTGCGGCATCCGGCAGTCTTCCTGAAGCAGGGCGATGAGTTGGCGGTCGAAGGCGTCCAGCGGGGCGGGGGCGGTCATGGCGGTGCGTCCAGCTTGCAATAACGTTGCGTTGAAGATGGGAATTATCGAATCTGAATGCGCTGAATGGAAATAGCATTTCGTGTTCCAGCCGATACCGCTTTGTTCCGATGACCTCCTCCTCCAGTCCCGCCGACACGGCATCCGGCGTCGCCTACTCCCTCACCGCCTCGGTCCTGTTCGCGCTGATGTACTTCCACGCCACGCTGCTCGCGCCGCTGGGCGGTGCCGGCATCTACGGTTGGCGCATCCTGCTGACCGCGCCTTTCCTGGGCGCCTTCATCCTGCTGTCGCGGCGAGGCGCGGAGATCACCGAGCTCTGGCAACGCCTGCGCGAGCGCCCGGTGCTCTGGCTGGCCATGCTGCTGTCGTCCGCGCTGCTGGGCGTGCAGCTGTGGCTGTTCATGTGGGCGCCCATCAACGGCCATGGGCTGGACGTGTCGCTGGGCTATTTCCTGCTGCCGCTGACCCTGGTGCTCACCGGTCGCGTGTGTTTCGGCGAGCGCATCACGCGCTGGCAGCTGGTGGCCTGCGCGCTGGCCGCGCTGGGGGTGGTGAACGAGCTGCTGTACGCGCCCCGGGTGTCCTGGCCGGCCTTCGTGGTGGCGCTGGGCTACCCCTGCTATTTCGCGCTGCGGCGCGTGCTGCGCACCAACCACCTGGGCGGCATGTGGTTCGACATGGTGCTGAGCCTGCCGGTGGGGCTGTGGTTCATCGCCGCGCCGCTGCCCGAGGGCGCGGGCGCGCTGCGGCACCCGGTGCTGGGCATCCTCGTGCTGGGCGTGCTCAGCGCGGTGGCGCTGGCCTTCATGATCACGGCCAACCAGCGCCTCAAGCTGGGCCTGTTCGGCCTGCTGAGCTATGTGGAGCCGGCGCTGCTGGTGGTGGTGTCGCTGCTGCTGGGCGAGCGCATCGCGCAGAGCCAGTGGCTCACCTACGGCAGCATCTGGGCCGCGATCGGGCTGCTGGCCTGCGAAGGCCTGCTGAGCCTGCGCGCCCTCAGGCCGCAGGCCCTTCCTCGGTGACGAAGCTGTCGCGCACGGTGAACCAGATCGAGGTGTGGAACATGGCCGCCAGCAGCAGCACCATGGGGTAGATCACCAGGTTGAGCAGAGCGGTGCCGCCCAGCAGCACGGCCAGCAGGTTCATCACCACGCCGGCCATCATGATCACGGCCATCCAGCCCAGGCCGTAGAGCAGCATGGCGCCCTTGTTGGCCCAGCAGGCCATCAGGCTGAAGAACAGGCTCTTGAGCGGCGTCACCTTGTGCCAGTGCACCAGCGCGGGCGCGTGCCAGAAGGCCATGACCACCGGCACGTACAGCACCAGCGCGGCCCACAGGCCCGGGTTGTTGAACATGGCGCGCACCCGCTCGGGCGTGACCTCGCCATCGGGCAACTCCACCGCCGGCGCCACGTCGGGCGCGAACAGCGCGCCCACGCCGAACACCAGCATCAGGGCGGCGGCGTACATCGCGCCCAGGATGAGCATGGACCGGGTGTTCGCCGGCCCGGCGCGAAAGGCCGTCACCATGGTGGTCGGCATCGGGAAGCGGCCCTGCTGGGCCTCGCGGCTGGCGGCCATGAGGCCCAGCGTGGCCGCCGGCACCAGCGCGAGCGAGAGCAGGGTGCCGATGACCGGCACCAGCGACAGCACCGAGACCGTGGCCATGAACATGAAGAACAGGCCCGCCATCGCCAGCGGCTGGCGGAAGAAGGTCTGCGCCCCGAGCTTGACCCATTGGAAGCCGGTGCGGGCGGGAACGATGTGGAGTTTCATGCAGGGGGCGGGCTCAGGCGGACTGCAGCGCGTCGTCGCGCACCAGGGCCGCCAGGGCGGGGGTGTCGCGCACCCGGGCGCGCAGCACGCGCTCGAAGTGGCCGGGGTCGTGGGGCTGCAGCAGCGCCGCTTCGCGCGGCAGGTGCAGGTCCCACAGGCGGGAGATCCAGAAGCGCATGGCGCCCGCGCGCAGCAGCGCGGGCAGCAGGCTGCGCTCGGCCGCCGTGAGGGGGCGCACCGCCTGGTAGGCCGCGAGCAGGGCGAGCGAGCGCGGCGTGTCCAGCGAGCCGTCGTGGTCCTCGTCGTGCAGCACGCACCAGTCGTTGAGGCAGACGGCGATGTCGAACAGGAAGGTGTCGCAGCCGGCGAAATAGAAGTCGAAGATGCCGGTGAGCACACCGTCCTCGAACAGGGCGTTGTCGCGGAACAGGTCGGCGTGCACCGGGCCGCGCGGCAGGGCCGCGTAGGCGGGGCCCTGGGCCACGTGGTTCTGGTAGGCCAGTTCCGAGCGCAGCAGATCGGCCTGGCTGGGGGTGAGGAAGGGCAGCACCACCGGCGCCGTCTCGTTCCACCAGGGCAGGCCACGCAGGTTGGGCTGGCTCATGGAGAACTCGCGCCCGGCCAGGTGCATGCGCGCGAGCATGGCGCCCACCGCCTCGCATTGCGCCACGCCGGGGGCCAGATCGCTCTTGCCGCGCAGCCTGGCCACCACGGCGGCCGGCTTGCCCTGCACCTTGAGCAGGATCTCGCCCTGGGCGTTGGCCGCCGGCGCGGGCACCGGAATGCCGCGCTCGGCGAGGAACTTCATGAGGTGCAGGTAGAACGGCAACTGCTCGAAGCCCAGGCGCTCGAACACGGTGAACACATGCTCCAGCGTGGCGCCGTCGCGCTCGCTGGTCACGAAATAGTTGGTGTTTTCAATGCCGCCCTGGATGCCCTTGAGGTCCGTGAGGTCGCCCAGTTGGAGGGTGTGCAGGAGGGCAGCGGCTTCGTCGAACGCGACTTCGGTGTAAACGGCCATGTGGCGGGAACGCTCAGAAATTCAGGATGCGCCAGCTGCTGCGCCCGGCGCTGCCGGTGCGCTTGCCGCTGTCGCCCGCGCCGGTCTGGCCGTTGTCGGGCTGGATCTGGTAGGCTGGGGCGCCGTTCTTGGGCTGCACCTCGATGCTCTGCGTCTGGCCGCCCACGCGCAGCTCGTCGATGCGGGTGAGTTTGTCCTCGTGCGTGATGCGCTCGATGTTGTCGCGCGGCGAGGCGGGCTCGCGCGGGGTTTCCGCCGGGGCCACCTGGGCCAGGGCAGGCAGGGCAATGCACAGGCCGGCCACGAGGGCGGCAAGGGGATGGCGGTGGATCGGGTTCATGCGGCATTGTAGGCAAGCCGGGCCGGGTGCGCTGCCGGCAGGGGGAAGCCGGTTACCGCCGGATACGGGCCGCGGACCGGCGGGGCGGGGCGCGATCTCCGCCACAATCGCCCCATGCCCGACGCCCAAACCC